>CACZPL010000051.1 GCA_902783015.1 uncultured Lachnospiraceae bacterium | reverse complement strand
CCTTTTGCGATACGGCTGCCAAACTCAAAGAGGCGGGATACTATGCCGTGTCCTCCGATATGGATCTGTCCAAGGCGGCGGGAGATCATTATAATGATGTGGTCATGAAGCTCCGGGAGCTTGGTGCCATCAAGGGGACCGAGCAGTGGTCGATAGAATGGCAAAACAGTATGGGCGAGGATGTGTTTGGCTTCTTCGGACCCCAGTGGTTCCTCACCTGGGTGCTGAGCTCGGACGTTGATTATCTCGGCCTTGCCGACAGAACCGGATCCTACGGCTGGGGCATAGCAAGACCGCCCGAGGCCTTTCACTGGGGCGGCAGCTATCTCGCGGTGACAAAGGACTGCGTCAATCCGGAGCTTGCGGCCCTTTTCCTGCAAACCATGTGCTGCGACGAGGACATGGCAAAGGATATCGCGCGGCTGATCGGAGAACACCCGAACCACATGAAGGCCGTGCAGGACCTGATCGAGGAAGACTATCCTGTCGCTTCTACCGATATCGTGAAACAAAATGATACATTTTTGGAATTTCATAAATCCGGATTGGAACAGGAATAAGACGAAACTCCCGCAGATGTAAATGCGGGAGTTTTTTCGTGCAAATCCTGCTTGCAAACATACGTTCCGTATGATATGATTTTTCTATGGATAATTTACTGGCGGAATTAAATGAATCACAGAAAAAAGCGGTGACCGCCACCGAGGGCTATGTCCGGGTGATCGCCGGTGCGGGCAGCGGTAAGACCCGCGCGCTCACCCACCGCTTTGCCTATCTGGTAAACGAGCTCGGCATCATGCCCGGGCATATTCTTTGCGTGACCTTTACCAACAAGGCGGCAAACGAGATGCGCCACCGCATCCACGCACTCACCGGGGACAACGATACGGGCTATATCAACACCTTCCACGGTTTCTGTGTTTCCGTGCTCCAGGAGGAAAGCTACGCGGTGGGCTACCCCAAGAGCTTTCTAACCCTGGACAACTCCGACATCAACGAGATGCTGAAGATCATCTACGAGGAGCGAAACCTCACCCTCCGGGACATGACCTTCGGCCACGCGCGGGATATGATCGAGATGATCAAGGGTGTGGAAAAGCCGGAGTATTACAAGGAACTGTTGGAGCTGCCGCTTGAGGAGCTCAAGGAAAAATATCTGGCTGCCGAGTCCGTCAAGGACATCATTTTTTACGGCTATTTATACCAGGAGCGCAAGTGCTTCGGGTTTGATTATAATGATCTGATCTTTGTGACCTTATATATATTTAAAGAGCATGCGGACATCTGCAGGAAGTGGCAGGAGCGCCTGGAGTACATCATGATCGATGAGTTCCAGGATATCGACGTACCGCAGTACCGCCTCATGGAGGTGCTCTCGAAGCATCACAAAAACCTTTTTGTGGTGGGCGATCCGGACCAGACCATCTACACCTGGCGCGGCGCGGACGTCAAGTACCTGCTGGAGTTTGCGGACAAGCACCCGGGCTGCGAGACTGTCATGATGCTCGAAAACTATCGTTCCACGCCGCAGATCATCGCGGCGGCGAATTCCCTGATCGACAAAAACCATACCCGCATGAAAAAGGAGCTTGTTGCCACGCTCTGGGACGGCGCGCCGGTGGTGTGCCATCACGGGTCTGACACGGAGGCGGAGGCGACCTGGATCTGCGAGGAGATCGAGCGGCTGCACAAGGGGCACTCGACCTTTGCCGCGGACGATTTCGAACTGGACAAATATTTTGAGGAATACGGGCGGGATGTACATCACGTGCCCGTGGCTTATAAGGATATTACGATTTTATATCGCGCGCACCACGTGAGCCGCTCTTTGGAGCAGGCTCTGCAGAAGGCGGAGATCCCGTACACCATCTACAGCGGTGTGCAGTTTTACGATCGCATGGAGATCAAGGATGCGCTCTCGTATCTGCGCATGATCGTGTACAAGGATGATCTCTCCTTCCGGCGGATCGTGAATGTACCGAAGCGCAACATCGGTAATCGGCGGATGCGCTTCCTGGAGGAATACGCGGGCGGCAAGGGCTGCACGCTGTACGAGGCGCTGAGCGAGAACCTGGAGCACGAGCTGATCAAGGGAACCGGGGCTGCATCCTTTGTTTCTCTGATCGAGCGCTTTTCAAAGGAATATGAGAATATGCCGATCTCGGATCTGTTTCATGCGCTGAACAACGCGTCCGGCTATGTGGATATGTTAAGAACCGAGGGCAGCCAGGAACGGCTTGACAACCTGGCGGAGCTCTCGCAGAGCATCTACGAATACGAGGTTTCCTGCGGGGAGGAGGCGCGCCTTGCGGATTATCTGCAGCACGTGGCGCTGTTTACCAATACCGACACCGCGGAAAGCGGGGACAAGGTGAAGCTGATGACCGTGCACGCCGCGAAGGGACTGGAGTTTCCCTATGTCTTTTTGTGCGGCCTAAACGAGGGCATCTTCCCCACGCGCAAGACGGACACGCTCCCCGGCATGGAGGAGGAGCGCCGCATCGCTTTCGTGGCGGTGACACGCGCAAAGAAGTCGCTCTACTTAACCGAGGCGGAGGGGCGCAACCTGGATGCCTCGCAGCGGTATCCTTCCAGATTCCTGCTGGATATCGATCGCCCGCTGGTGGTCTTTACGGAACCGCCGCGGGAGGAGCTCTTTGCCCAGACGGCCCGCATGTCGGACATCCAGAACCGCAGCTTCTACGCAGCCGAGCTGGAACCGCTCGCCGTGGGCACCAGGGTGGAGCACGTGGTCTTCGGTGTCGGCGAGATCAAGGCCGTGGACCGGGAGCGCCTCTGCTATACGATCCATTTCGATTCTCTCGGAACAGATCGGAGTATATCGTTTAAGGTGAATTTGAAACCGGTAAGCGGTTAGTCCGACGCATAGAAAAAAAACAGAACT
>CACZPL010000050.1 GCA_902783015.1 uncultured Lachnospiraceae bacterium | reverse complement strand
GCCGCTAAGGGCGCCGAGATCGTGCGCAAGGTGGTGAAGGATATCGAGGATCCGAAGTTTGCTCGGCTTGCCGAAAATGTGGCACATTATCACCATGAACGTATCGACGGGTCCGGCTACCCCGATCATTTAAAGGGGGATGACATCCCCTATGAGGCTAGGATCATGGCCATCGCCGATGTATACGATGCCCTTGTATCCAAGCGCTGCTACAAGGACAAAATGAGCTTTTCCCAGGCCTTTGATATCATCGAAGAGGGCATGGGTACACAGTTTGATGCGGATTTAAACAAATACTTTGTCGCCTGCCGAAAAAAGCTGGAGAACTATTATCAGGCGCTTCCGGAATAGGGTGACTGTTTTGTGACCGAAGGGGATATATACTGAAGTCGTTATGATTGGGGAAGTTGTAACTATTTGCACCTTCCCGGAACCGATAGACGAAGCGAAAAGGAAAAGGGTGAAATTATGCCGGGATTTAAGGATCTGATAAAAAATCTTTTCAAAGGCGGAAACGGAGGAGCTCCGCAGCCGCAAGCGCAGCCGCAGCCCCAGAGACAACCTGTCCTTACTGAGGAAGAGCGGATCGAGGCACAAAAGAGGTTTATACTCTCGAAGGTAAAGGAACAAAAGATAAAGCGCCTCATGGCGATGCGCCGGCAGGCGATCGGCAAAAAGAATTCCGCACAGTTAAGACAACAGATCAACCAACAGATAGCGGAGCTTGATTCGATCACGGATTATGATCAGTTTCGAACGAAGTATCCCGACCAAAAGCAATACATGGACGGGTTTTTCTTCAGGATGACAGGGAAGAATTATCCTCCGAAACCCCAGGCAAAACAGCCGGCCGGAAATCGCGGTGCTGCCAAGAAGATCCCACCGAAGCCCCAGGGCGGACAGGTAAACGATCAGATTCCGCAAAAGCAGCCCCCCCAGGGCATGAATGTGGGACCAAAGCCCCAAGGCGAAGGTGTCAACCAGCAGATCCCGCAAAAACCTGTGCCGCCAATCCTTCAGCCCTATCAGCAGCTGATCGATCAAAAACCGGTGATCCCCGGGGCCCGCAAAAAGCCCAAGGGTGTTTTTGGTGCAGGAAAGGGACCGAAAGAGCCGGTCAACCAGGTAATCCCCAAAAAACCGCTGCCCAAAATCGATGAGGAGGATGAAGAGGACGATCTTCAATTTGAGGTCAACGGCGTCAAGATCGAATTGGATCTCGATGACGAGATCAATCCGCCGCCGCAGTTAGAGCTTAACGTAATTCAGCCCCCGCTCATCGACAATCCACCGCCGCCGGAGCAGGAGAATATAGTACCGCCGCCGCAACAGGAGATCGTGGTACCTCCGCCGGAGGAAGAACTCGAAGAAGAGATCCAGCCCCTGCTCATGGATGAACCCTTAGTTCAGCAGGATGAGATGAAAATCAATGATTTGTATGCAGACGTTAAAGATATTGATTTTCAGAGCAGCCTCTACGAGGTGATGACAGGCAAAAAGAAGCGGTATAACGAGGTCTTCATGTCTCATTTGCAGAAATCCGGCGAAAAACGGAAGGCGTTCAGCCGGATGGCAAACGAGATCTTTCAAAAAGAGGCTGAGAGCTTCGACGATGCAAAGGCTCACAAAGTAAGAGAAAAAATCAAGGCGCTTGATGCGCTGCGGAAGGATCCCACCGGTGTCATGCGCGCCAAGGAATTGCTGAACATGGATCTTTCCCTGTTCTTTGAGTGGGATGACGAGCATCTGATCAACAATTACGAAGGACTTAACCGGGTCATTAAATTTGCAAAGGAGGTCAAGGAAACCGCATATCCTCTCATAGAGGAGAACGGCGGACTCACGCAGGAGGAAGACACAAACCTGATCGCGATCATCAATGCTATCGAGGAATATGACAAATATCTCGTAGCCCGACTCACCTTGATCGCAAATCCGTATTATGCCCTCGGTTTTGATGAAGCCATCTTCGAAAGCCTTGACGAGGAGCTTCCGGAACAGAGGGAAGACGAAAGCGATGAGGACTATGATATCAGAGTCGCTTTTGCAAAAGAAGAACAAAAAGCTGCAAGACAACAACGCGCGAGCGATCTGGAAGCAAACGCGAACTTAAGCACGAAGCAGCTTTCGTTTTTGATGCGCGCGGTTTCCTTTAAAGAAGCTTTGGAGGATACGAGCTTCGCGTCCGAGGACTTCAGCTTTAACAAGCTTTTAAAATCCTTTGGCTATGTAGGTAAGATCTCGGGAACCGATATTGAGATCAAGGAGGATGTTGAGCTTGATCCCGAGCTTCAGGTACAGCGGGGATTCATCAACCAGCTCAACGAGGAGCAAAGAAGAAGGATGCGAATCCTGCAGGGACACGAAGACGAAGACGAGGACGAGGATGACGAAGAGGAAGAGATCCATGAGGAAGAGGTCGTACCTCCGCAGCAGGAACCGCCCAAGCCACCTCTTCAGGTGATCGTCGGTGCAAACGCACCCGAATCACCGGCCTCCCGCATACAAAAGATTCACAAGATCGTATCCGGAAGCGAAGCGCCCATGGGAGAGGACGACCTCAAACGCATTACGGATAAAAGCGGCGGGCGTGCCAAGATCGTGGACTTAGCCCGGGATAATCTGGAAGAGTACAACCGCATAGATCGGAATGCTGCCGCCAGAGATATCAAGGGGATCGTGCACCGTCTTAAGCTTAAGGGCTATAGTGTGGCTCCGGAAGTAGAGAAGCTGATGGAGTTGCTTGCACTTGTACCCGGATCCGTGCCCGGTGCACGTCAACAAAACAAAAGCCTTGTGGAAAGCTATGCCACCAACGGCCCTATCCCGGACAGGGGGAAGACCTTTTATAAAGCCATCCATGAGTTTATGACCATGGACTTCGCGGCATTCGATCAGGTGGAAGATGATCGTGCGATCCTGTATAATTATGCCGAGATCTGCCGGATTGATGAGATCGGATTCCAGATTGAGGATATGATGGATCAGGCGATCAAAAGCAGGTATTGCTATATATCACAGGATCGTGCGGATAATTTTTACTACATGTTTTCGGAAATCCACAAGGTGAAGAAATATGCCGATAAAGTGATGGTATATCACTTAAATCCGCTGTACGCACTGATCGATGTGGAGGAGGAGA
Organism: uncultured Lachnospiraceae bacterium; assembly: GCA_902783015.1. Lineage (GTDB taxonomy): Bacteria > Bacillota > Clostridia > Lachnospirales > Lachnospiraceae > Coprococcus_C. Next base: position 296 of record CACZPL010000050.1, on the reverse strand, counting down.
TCTCCGAACAAAACGAAGCCGAACTTGTAGAACGCTTAAAGAAACAGCATCCGGCAAACGAACAGGATCTCTATGGGTTTGTGCAGCTCGGACTGGATCTTTCCAAGGCCCGCGCGGAGCTTGGCAGGGGCAACTTTATGGAAAGGATCACGCAAAGCGGCTTCAAGGCCGTCGAGCAGTATGAGGATCAGAAACCGGAAATGCAGGAGGCCTTCCGTCAGGCGATCAATGCCGAGTTTATTGACGAACTTCCCAATTTTGTTCCCGTCGACGAGGATGAGGAACGCAGGATCCAG
>CACZPL010000049.1 GCA_902783015.1 uncultured Lachnospiraceae bacterium | reverse complement strand
TCTCGATCAGATAATCCTGGGGTTCATCATAAAGATGATGGATACCATAGGCATTATCCCAGAAGATACGGAAATCCGTTGCTGCGGGCTTCAATCTTGCAAAGCGGCGCACGGTCTCGTCCGAATAGGAATAGCCCTGCGGATTGGAATACTTCGGCACACACCAGATACCCTTGATAGCTTCATCTTCTGACACAAGACGCTCTACCATATCCATGTCCGGTCCCTCCGGTGTCATGGGCACTACGATCATCTCGATCCCGAAATACTCGGTGATGGCAAAGTGACGGTCATAGCCCGGAGAAGGACAAAGGAATTTCACCTTGTCGAGCTTGCACCAGGGTGTATTTCCCATGATGCCGTGGGTCATGGCACGCGCTACCGTGTCGTACATCACGTTTAACGAAGAGTTGCCGTAGATGATGATGTTGTCCGGATGATTCTCCATCATATCACCGATCAGCACCTTGGCCTCAGCGATACCGTCCAGGCAGCCGTAGTTTCGGCAATCGGTACCGTCCTCACAGGTCAGATCCACCTGAGAGTTTAAGGCATCCATCATGCCCATGGAAATATCAAGCTGCTCCTTGCTCGGTTTACCGCGGCTCATATCGAGCTTTAAGTTCAAGGCCTGGTACTTTTTGTACTCCTCTTCTAAGCTCGCAAGCTCCTCCTTTAATTCTTCTTTGCTCATTTCAGTATATTTTTTCATGGTGTTTTTCCTTTCAGATTTTTACTAATTCGGTACGGCCGGTGTCCAATACTCGCAGCCGTAAAGATCGGTGAGCAGGTAGGTCACCTTGCAGTTACCTTCCACGATCGTATCGCTCACCTTGATGTCCTTATTGTATGTGATCTGCGTGCCAAGCATGTAGCTGTGACCGTAGGTGCCGTCGTAATCATAATGGTCGCACACAAAATCGATGGTCGTGCCCTCGGTAAGCTCCGTCATGCTCTTTGCCACGGTCTCCGTGTTGGCGTTGACACCCTCGACATAATCGTATCTCGCACCGGCGATATAACCGGAGGGATGCTCATTGTCGAAGATGATGATCAGATTTGCACGGTTTTCCGTATCTCCGTTTAAAATGACCGGAACTCTGCCGTAGATAGCGTAATGATCGCCTTCTTTTACCGTGTCTTCATAGTAATAAGCCACAGGCTGACCGTCGATCGCAAGCCATGCGTTGTCGGTTGCACCGACCAGCTTGCCCTCATCGTTAAACTCGTACACATTGTCAAGTCCGAGGTCGATATAGCCATCCTCATCCTCGAGGAACATATTGACCTCCAGACGGTTGATCAGATCCCACTGATCATCGGCAAGCGCCATGGTGTAGCTGCCGTTTTCTTCCTTCCAGACAAGCTTGGAGGTATCAAACTGATGGGAAGCCACATAGGACACTGCCTGATCCTGATCAAATACGGAGGAATCACTCATGTAATCCGCATAATCCTCTGTATCCATGCCCGGCATGCTGCGCCCCATCAGGAAATTCCCTAACAGCTGCGAGATGGCATCCTGGCCGGAAGCACCGCCGCTACCGCCACCGCCGAGCAGCGAACCCAAGGGATTTCCGGCACCGCCCGCAGAGACCTGACCTGTTGCGGAAAGACCGGCAAAGGACTGGATGCAGCGCGCATATTCGGCATCCATACCGATATTGTTGTAGGAAGCGACAACGGATTTCACCTTACCCGTCTTCTTGTACGGGAAGTAGATGGAAAGTCCGTAGGCGTTAGTCATGGTGCTGCCTGTTCTGTTGTATTTTACGGCGGAAAGGAGCGTATCCGAAAGGGCCTTCGCATCCTTGGTGCCGATGGAATTCGTAAAGTTTACAAGGTCGATCTGGTCAATGCCGGAGGAGGTTGCAAACTCTCTTGCTCCCGCACGCGCGTCACTGACCTTCTTGTAGTCATCGCTCTTAATGATAGTGCTCGTGTCCTTGGAGAAGGCACTCAGCTTATCCGGAACCGTGTAGGCAAGCTCTGTGAGATCCACCACGGAAAGCGTGGTCTTTTGCCCCTGGCACTTTCTTGCGCATTCGTCCACAAAGGAATCTACGATGTTTTTGCCGATCTCGATTGTCGGCATGGAGGTGTTCTTGGAAAGCTCGGTAAGCCACGGTGTGTAATACCATCCAAGTCCGGGCTCCGTCTCCTCGGAGGCGATCATATAATCGGCATATTTGCTGAGCATAAGACCGTTTTCCAAGGTTGCCATCAGGCAGGTATCAAAGCCGATAAAATCAAAGGTCATTCCCGCATCGGAAAGTGCTTTATTGATACCCACAAGATCCATGGAGCCTGCGCTCTTATGTGTTTCGTCATAGCCGTAGCCGGTGATGGAACCGCCGCCGTGATCCCAAAGGATCAGCTCGTTTCTGTCAGCCGGATAGTTTTCCTTGCAATATTTGATAAAACCGGTCAGGGTTGCCGGGTCGGTCATGGCCTTGTTGCCGTCATCGGCGACTAAACGCTCCAATCTCCCGCCCGTTGCCTTGTAGATCTGGTTTTTCTCGCTGCTGATCCCGGTGGTACGCCACATAGAGCAGCCACCGGTGTAGATGATCAGATTGATCTTATCCGAGAGCGGAGCCGATAACATCTCGGCCAGGTCGTTTGAAGCCATACCGCTCTTTGATTCAAGGTCGGTACCGCACATATAGAGCATGATGGTAATGGTATCATTTCCGTTGCCCTTGATGGTTGTGCGCTTTGCCGGTGTGCCGGACGCTACCTCGGTATTAAGCTTGGAGGTATTGTTCAAACCATCCTGCCAGCCCGTAGATACGGAGTTGTTCCCCGTAAACCCGGAAAAGATGGCCGTCGGATTGATGGAACCGCCGCCCGTGGAGGTATCTCCTCCTCCACCGCCGCCGGTAAGGAAAGCTGTCAAACCACCGCCACCGCCTAACAAGAGTACGATGATCAGATATAACAATCCTTTTCCGCCGCCAATTCGCATACCGCCGGAGCCGCCCGTACTGCCTGAGCCGCTCTCGCGTTTTGTGGAACCGCCGCCTCTTCCGGCATAGCCGTCCGATCTTCCTACCGGACCGCCGCTTAAGGCATCACCGCGTTTTGCGGTGGATGCCGATCCTGTAACGTTACGTTTTCTGCCGCCATTTGGATCCATTTTCTTCTCTCCTAAACAATATGTAATGGCATGATTACTTCGTAATCTTGCCCAATCGGTCGGTGCGATGCAAAATTATGACTTCGTCATAATCGCACCTCCCTATTTATGTAACAATCTGACTGTGTTGTCCTCGACCACAACCCCGGGCATCGCTTTCACGAAGCTCGAAAAACGGCTGTAGCCGAAGGTTTTGATATCAAAGCCCTTGTGCTTTTCTTTCAGCTCATCATTGATCACGGAAAGGTTGTCAACGCTTCCCATGTTGCGCAGAATGATATCCATGATCTCCTTGCGGATATCCTCCACGGAAAGGCTGTCGCTTGCAACGATGTAATTCCTGCGGTTTTCCTTGACGATCTCAAAATGCTTGAAGGAATCGAGGAATACCGAGAGCTTGGAATACCCGTAGTTACGCACATCGAAGTCCGGATAGCGCTCCGTTAGACGGCTGCCCACACTGCCGAGCTCCATGCGTCCGTGTGAGGATTCGTTGATCATGGTGCGGATCGATGCCTCGATATCCTCGATCGGCGTAACGGATTCTCTGTCCTGGCTGCCTGCGATGTCCTTATCGTTCTCATCGATCAGGTTCAAATGCACGAAACGGTTACAGGCACGTGTTAAGGCCATGGGTGTCTTGGACTCTCCCATACCGAGCACATACTTGTTCTCCTCGCGCAGACGGATCGCAAGTCTCGTAAAATCACTGTCGCTTGTGACAAGGCAAAAGCCTTCCACCTTATTTTGATATAAGAGATCCATGGCGTCGATCACCATGGCCATATCGGTACTGTTTTTTCCTTGGGTATAGGAAAATTGTTGGATCGGTGTGATGGAGTATTCCAGCAAAAGCTTGTCATGCCAACCGTTTCCCTTCGACCAGTTCCCGTAGATACGGCGCACGGAGGCGTAGCCGTATTTCTCGAGCTCGTCGAAGATGACACGGGCAAACTTTGCACTGATATTCTCGGAATCGATCAGCACCGCAAATTGTGTCTTCTCTTCCATAGCCGGTTTATCCTTTATTGTAAATTCTAAACAAGATCTGGATATGCTCTCATATCCTTGGTCGTCTCATCGATATGAAGTCCCTTGTAGGTATTGCTGTCTACCGCATTGTAGGCCTCCTGCATCTCGTCAACACAGGCAAGCATGGAAACCGGTACACCGAGGAACATATCGTCTGCGGAGATCACCATCTCACCGGGATTTAAGGTGATGGAATCAGGGCTCTCGTTGTACGGCGGGCCCTGTAACAGCCATTCCACGGCGCTTGAGAAGTACGGCATAGCCTTGGGAAGCGAGATGTACTTCTTGTTGATGGCCTTATCCAACTGATCCTCCTTCAGGATACAGAGCTTCTTCTTCAGGTTCTTCTCGCTTGCACCCTCGATAAAGGAATTTGCCGCACGGTTCATGATCGCCTCGCGCGTCTCATTGTCCTTGGCAACAAACATCATATTGATCTCGGAAAGCGTTGGCTTCTTATCGGCAAAGGCTACGGAGATGAGCTTCTCCGGTGCATATACACCGATTCCGATGAGCAGATTTCTGTAGATCTTTTCCATTTCCTGACGCACGGGAACCACACGGCCGTTGTCGATATCCGACTCGTGGTTGGCCATCAGCGCCACGATACCTTCGCGCATCTGGTTGATACGCTCCTCGGTCACATAGCCCTCCGGCAAAAACTCACGCTGCCTTGCGCCCTTTAACAGGTAACCGGTCATGCGCTTGCCGTCGTTTGCAAGCGTTTCCACGGCAGCACGCAGATCCTCGCCGAACTGGGAGTAGATATCGGCAAGCCGCTCCGCACGATCTCTCAAAAGGCGGATCAGGTCACCGAACACATCCTGGGAATCCAAACCATCCATAATGTAGGCGCGCTCTTTTGCAAGCGCATCCTTGATGGAGTTTTCGTAGTAGCCGTTCTCCGTCTCTCTCTTCGCTGAGGGGAAGGTGAAGAAACGCTTTGCCACGATATTTAAGATGGACTCGACGATCCGGCCGAATTCGCTTGCAGGCTGGTAGTTTCTCTGTAATTCTTCAAGCTGCTTGATCTCGGCGATGAGACCCGAATCCTTCTCGCAATTGCCGATCCCGGCCGCACCGATCATATCGATGGTGATATAGGGACCGTAGCTAAACATGGTCTTCTGGATCAACTCCTCCACAGCGGAGGTCAGCTTGTTTTTGATGGATTTGATGACCACGGGGATGTTTTGCTCAAAGCGTGAAAGCTGACGCGGCAGCTGCGAGCGAAGATCATCCTGCCCCTTCTTGATCAGTTTATAGGACGGCTTTTCGAACTGTCCCATCTTGATCAGACCGTTTAACTCCAAACGGATCTCGTCACCGGGCTTTTCGGTCATGAAGGTCTTGATCTCCGAAAAGGCATCATCATAATCCTTTGCAAACATATCGCGGGTCACGGTAACACCACGGATCCGCTTAAAGGCCTCGTAGAAGACCTCGTATTCACAGATATTCTCGATCTCCTTGATGGGGATCTTATAATCGGACTCGTTTACAACCTTGAAATAGCCCTTGCCGTCCTCATCAAAGAGTGCCTCGCGAAGGAGCTTTCTTCCGGAGGTTTCTTCTTCGGAGCCCTCACCCTCGGCATTCTCGGAACCGCCGATATAGGAATAGCCGGCAAGCTTCTTGATAAAGTATGCCACATCGTTGAAGATGGTTCCCTCGGGAATATAGCCCTGCTCGTCCTGTTTTCCGGATACGAGCATGCAGGCATCAAAAATATTCTCGCGCATGGAGAGGCGGTGTGTCGTACTCTCAAACACGTAGCCTTCGCCGTGATTAGCGATGCGCATCAGGTAATCCACCTCTTTTAAGGTGGCACAGCCGTTGGCATTTAAGAGCGCCTTGGTATGGGCATTCTCGGTGATGGCGCGATTGGAAAAAAAGACATCCGGCATCATCAGGATACCGCACACGCGGAAATTCTTCATCTTCCGGCTCTTCGCAAAAGCGCGGATATTATAGGTCACATCGGAAAGGATACCGCTTCCGGTACCGCCGCAGACAGACGATACGATGATCACGTCAAGCTTTCCGGATTTCTCGTAGAGCTCCTCTATCTTTTCAAAGAGCAGGATGCGCATATCCTCGTAGGCATTGGAAAACATGAGTCGTCCGATCTGACGGTTTCCCCTTGCACCGTCGGTGCCGATGGAGATTGCCGGAAAATCCGGACTCATCCACTTGGCAAGATTCGGATGGATCGGGTTGTTTTCTATGCCGTTCGTAAGGATCTTCTCAAGGTTCGGGCGGTAGATGGAAATAACCTCCAAGGCGTTTAAGCCGACGCCCTCCTTGCTGTCCTCAATCGTCTGCTCCATTTCCGGGATATCGGAATCGATCATCAGATAGTTGATATTATCCTCCGGCGTGATCTCATCCATCAGCATGCCCTTGACAGCGGCTGCGACGCGGGCACCTGCACCGCCGAGGCCGACCACCAAAAGATCACCGTTAAAGCCGGCTTTTTCATCGTCTGTACCGAAGATCCTGATATCCTTTAATTTACTGAATTCTTCTTTTTGTGTGTCGATCAGTATCATACAGTTTCCCCCCTACTGAACTCATCCAGTTCTAATCCCTCATTGTGCTCGAGCAACAATCGGATAGACCATTCATTGGCAAAGAGCAAGAGCGGATTGCCGTTCATGTCCTTCACCTTTTTGCAGTCGCTGATCCTCTTGAGCTTGGATAGATCCAAGGTCTTGTCATGGACCCAGCGGATATAATTATAGGGTAACGGCTCTAAGCGGATGTCGCACCCGTATTCGTTTTCCAACCTGTATTTTAACACATCAAATTGCAAAACACCAACCACGCCGACGATGATCTCCGAAAGGCCCAAGCTGTAATCCTGGAAGATCTGGATGGCACCCTCCTGAGCAAGCTGCGTCACACCCTTGGTGAACTGCTTTCTCTTCATGGAATCGATCTGCACCAGCCTGGAAAAATGTTCCGGCGCAAAGGTCGGAATTCCCTCGTATTGAAATTTCTTGCCCGGCGCGCAGAGCGTATCGCCGATGGAAAATATACCGGGATCAAAAACACCGATCACGTCGCCCGCATAGGCTTCCTCTATGATCTTTCTGTCCTGCGCCATGATCTGCTGCGGCTGAGAAAGCTTAAACTTTCTGCCGCTCTGGACATGATATACATCCTTGGAGGCGTCAAACTTTCCGGAGGAAATACGCATAAACGCGATACGGTCGTGGTGGGCCTTATTCATATTGGCCTGAATCTTGAAGATGAAGCCTGAGAAAGCCTCCTCCTGCATCGGGTCGATCATACCTTCATTCGAAAGCTTCGGCAACGGAGACTGCGTATACTTCAAAAAGTGCTCCAGGAAGGTCTGTACACCGAAGGTGGTAAGTGCCGAGCCGAAGAAGACGGGTGAAAGCTCGCCGTGGTCCACGCGGCTCTGATCAAACTCATCCGCGGCACAGTCCAAAAGCTCGATCTCATCCATGAGTTGATTGTAGAGCTCCTCTCCCACCTCTTCCTTCAAGGCGGGATCGTTTACGTCAAAATCACTCTCTGCCGCACCCTTGGCTCCGCCGACGGAAACGGCGTGAAAGCTGGACACCTGCTTTGTCTCGCGGTCATAAACGCCCTTGAAACGCTTGCCGGCACCGATGGGCCAGTTGATGGGACAGGTGCGGATGCCGAGGACATTCTCGATCTCATCCATGAGTTCAAAGGGATCGCGCGCTTCAAGATCCATTTTATTGATAAATGTAAAGATCGGGATGTGGCGCATCACACAGACCTTGAACAGCTTGATGGTCTGGGCCTCCACACCCTTGGACCCGTCGATCACCATGACTGCGGAATCTGCCGCCATCAGGGTCCGGTAGGTATCCTCCGAGAAGTCCTGGTGTCCCGGTGTATCCAGAATATTGATACAATAATCATCATATTCAAACTGCAGGACCGAGGAGGTGACACTGATACCTCTCTCCTTCTCGATGCCCATCCAGTCGGAAACTGCATATTTGGAGTTTGCCTTGCCCTTTACGGAGCCGGCCGTGTTGATGGCTCCCCCGTAAAGGAGAAGCTTTTCGGTTAACGTGGTTTTACCCGCATCCGGGTGGGAAATGATGGCGAAGGTACGCCTTCTTCCTATCTCTTTCTTTAAATCGTCAGACATGACTGTGGTTTCCTTGTTTAGTATTGTAGTACATGATTATCCGCTTGCGGTGATCAGAAGTTCTTTTTTATACGCAGGATGTTCCGTCCGTTATCATAGGAGTAATCAACACCGTCCATGGATTTCTTGACCATGAAGATGCCGAGGCCGCCGATGCCGCGTTCCTCCGCGGAAAGCGTGATATCGGGATCCTGTCTTGCGAGCGGGTCGTACTGTTTCCCCTGGTCTATAAAGGTGAGCTCCACGGAGAGCGGATCATCCTTCACCTCAACCTGAATGGTAGCTGCCCCTTTTCCGGGATGATAAGCATAGCTTGCTATATTGACAAAAATCTCCTCCACGGCGATATCAATCTGTATCTGTACGGGCTTCGGACAGCTCTTCTCCTCCAACTTCTCATCTACAAAGGCGAGGACTTTCTGCAGATTCTCAACCAAAGCTTCAATTTCAAGTTCGTGTTTTGTATTCATAGTATCTTACCCCCCTAAGTTAACGTGATTGCCAGCATCGTCAGATCATCAAACTGCGGTGCGTCACCCACAAAGGTGTTGACCGCATCTGTCATGTTGGACAGAAGATCCTTGGGACTGGCAGAGGAATCTCTGTTTAAGGCCGTCAGCATCCGGTTGGTGCCGAACAGCTCGTTATTTGCGTTGGTCGCCTCAGGGCAGCCGTCCGTGTATAGGAAGAGCGTTCCGCCCTTTTCAAGATCAAATTCATATTGTGAATACGGCATACCCTCCATGCCGCCGATCACGAAATCATGGTTGTCCTCAAAGACCTTGAAGGAACCGTTCGCGGAGCGGATCATGGGGTACTCATGTCCCGCATTCCCGGCCACGATATGCCCGGTGGAGATCGTAAGAATACCGAACCAAACGGTGACGAACATATCCTCCTCATTGCTTGCGCAGATACTGTCGTTGGTCTTTGCAAGAACCTCCGCAGGGGAAAGTCCCATCTGTGCGAAGTTTGAAAGGATGATCTTACTCATCATCATGAAGAGCGCGGCGGGAACTCCTTTTCCGGAAACATCCGCCATTACGATTCCCAAATGGTCATCATCGATCAGGAAGAAATCATAAAAGTCACCGCCCACTTCCTTTGCGGGATTCATGGTAGCGTAAATGTCGAAATCGTTCCTGTAAGGGAAAGGCGGAAAGACGTTCGGAAGCATGCTCGCCTGAATCCTGGTTGCCACATCGAGCTCGGCACCGATCCTCTCCTTCTCCGCCGTCACGGCCGTCAGGTTATCCATGTAATCGATGATGCTCACCTGCATGTAATGTGTAGCGTGGTAGAGTTCTTCGATCTCATCGTTCGTATCAATGCTCAGTTCCGTGATATTTTCTTTGTTGAAGCCGGTCTCCTCGGTTCCGAAGTTGTCAACGGCATCTGTCAGCTGTTCGATGGGACCGGTGATCCTTTTCTTGATCCTTCTGGTACTGATCATACTGACGATGAAAACGGCGATCAGAGTGATCCCACCGTTCATGTATACAAAACCGAGTGTACTCTTGATCATGTCGGAAGCATCGATATCACAGAACGCGATGGCAATGGCATCACCCTTGCTGTTATAGATCGGTACACCGCCGGAGGAAAGCAGTCCGAATTCCGATTTTGTAATGATCGGGCTGACCTCCATATTTCGATCGAGGTAAGCAAACTCCGTTCCCGTCAGATCCTGCGGATATCCGAGAGAAAGAAAGGGCTCCGAGGTATCGATCAGCGTCATGCACTTGCCGTCGTTGATGGTCTGGATGTAGAGGTATTTCACCTCCATATCCGTTTGAATGGTACTGAGCGTATTGATGCAGGTCTCAAACTGGATATACATATCATTGTCAAAGAGCCATTTTTTAATGATCTCCCTGTCTTCATAGGCAATAGCCACTTCCAGCCGGTCATAATAATCGGTACTGTCCATGGTTTCCTTCAGTTGTTCGAGGAAATCTCCGTTTACCGAATCCGACACCGTTTTTGCAATCTGCATGGTCTTGTCGTTGTAGAACTTTTTATCGGCAAACCAGTTGAAAAAGCCCAGACCCGCAAGCGCGATCAATGTGACGGAAACCATCGAAACGATAATCGTCTTCACCAGGCGGCTGGATAGTTTTTTTCTTTTTTTCGTATTCTTTCTACTCATCTATGCTTGTTTCTCCTTTTTTCTGAACCGTAGTCTTCCGATAGATGCGGTGATCAGGAAGATCAGAGCAAAGACAGTGATCACGGCGACCAGACCGTACATACCGGTCGTGATACCGATATCATATACAAAACCAAGCACAAATGCACCGAGGGACTGTGCACCGTTTTCCACGAGACTGTAGACGCCGAAGGCTCTGTCGTAGCCGAAGCGCTCCACCTCGGGAAGCTCGGTAAAGTAGCTTGAATATAGTGGGATACCGAAGCTGTCGCCGATGCCGATCACGGTGATGGCAATGAGCAAAGCCGGAATGCTCTGCAGGAATCCGACGGTGACAAAGGCAATACCGTAGCAGATTGCCGTTAAGAACAGTCCCACATGTCTTCGATCTCTTCTCGTAAAGAAGGTGGTAAGCGGCGTACCCAGGATCACGGCGCAGATTCCGGTGATCATGAAGGCGTAGCCGATGAAGGTCTCGGACATCCCCCATTCCTCACCGAGGATCGGGAACATGTAATTTAAGAAGTAACCGCAGATCAAAAGCGGGATCAGGATCAGGATGAAGAAGCTGATCACGCGGGGACGGAAGAAAAACCGGATCGGAGATTCCTTCGAGTTGCTCTCCTCAGCAACTTCCTCGGTCTGATCGGGTACATTGTTTGCAAGATATTTCCTGCATACGAAATACAGGATCACGGAGCATGCGGCAGTGATCGTAAACACCGTGGTGTAGGAACAGAACTGAAGCATGAAACCGCCCAGCATGATGGCACAGTTGGCACCGGTGGTACTCGAAATGCTGTAGTAGGCATAGCCTCTGTCTTTTTCCTCCTCCGGAAGCTCCGCGATCTGCACATTGACCAGAATGAGCAGCAGACCCCAGCCGGCACCAAGCAGCACGGAGCCGAGGGTGAGCATCCATATGCTCGGTATGATACGAAGCCCAAGCCCCGCCGTAAATAACAGGCTCGAAACCAGGATGGTTCTCTTTGCGCCAAGCCACCTCAATACCTTGCTTCCGAGCATGGAGAAGATCGCCCCCGAGAACACCTCCGCGGAAACAGGGATCGCGGCCATCATGGCAGCCGAGAGAACACCGTTCGGATGCTTCATTGCGATATGCTTTGCCTGCAGCGGCAGGATCACGCAGGTCAGGTTTGTGAAGAAGAAGATCAAAAATACGATAAGCCGGAAGATCTCGGGCGTCAGATTCGCCTTCGATTTGTCCACCGTCTTAATGCGCTCGTTATATTCACGACGTCCGCGCACAAAGTACATGAGCTCGATCACGAACATGACAACCACGATGGTCATGGCGATCACGTTGATCAAAAGCGAGATCATGATCTTCTTATTCTGTCTTGTCACGGAATCAAGGTCGGTACCGACTTCGGCAATACCGATCGTATTTCCGTCCTCGTCGGTGAGGGGGTAATAAACCATGATGTAGCTACCGGAGCTGGTTATGGATTTTTCCTTGATGACTTCGCCGCCCTCAAGTACCTCTTGAAGCTCGGTCCCCTCATATTCCCAGTCGTAAGGGTAAACCACACAGATATCCTCAAGGGTATAGGTCAGAGTCACCGTTCCGTCGATCACGCGATAAAGCACACAGTACAGCTCTTCCGAGTTGTTGTTTTCCGACAGGAAAATACTCTGGACGGCATGCTGTACCTTCTTGTAATCCTCGTTCATGAAATCCGAAGGCTTCGAAAGCGCAAGGAACGAATCCTCGGGCAGGTTTTCGTTGGTCACGGACGCAGCAAGCATAGCCTTTTCAAAAATCTGATCCGTGAGCTGATCCGTGAACTCGGGAAAAAGCGTTCCGAGTAACAGACCCACCACAACGATCACGCCGAACAAGATTGCGGCACCGGTCTTGATAAAGACGGTAGCCTTGATCAAAAGCTTCCACAAAAGCTGCATTACAAGGGCAATCGTGAAAAGCCAAAGCCAGATGAGGCAAGCCCAGGTGAGCACACAGAAAAACGTGACACGGGAGCTCTTTGTAATCTCCCAAATCTCGTCATAGGAATCTTCACCCCAGACGATATAGGAATAACTGCTGGCGGTAACAAGCTCGTTATCCGAGGATACCACGAGATGGATCACGCGGTCCTCGTATGCATCTTCAACCTCACGGCGATCGACAGAACCGGATGCGGTATCGATCATGATCAGATCGCGAAGCCCGATATCCGTGACATAGAGCATTCCATCCTTGTAGGAAATATACTCGGGAATGCTTCCGTCGACTTGATCACTGTCGTAGATAACATCATCGTTTTCGCCGTCTACATATCGACGAACTTCACCGTTATAAGTTACGTAAAAGATATTTTCCCCGGCAGCATCGGAGGCGATATACATCACGCTGTCATCCGGATGCGAAAACGGCAGTGTTTTGATCCTGCTACCCGATTCATTAAATACGGTGATGGCAAAGGATTCCTTCTTGAAAAAGAAGATACCGGAAGCCGAAGGGGACATGCCGCCGTAGGTTTGACGAACCTTGGAGCCGTTAATTACGCTGGAATTGACCAACGTTGCGTGATCAAAATCGGTGTCGACACTGACAATGCCTTCCTCCTGGATACGGACGCCCTTGTCGATCAACACATCATGGATATAGAGTCTGCCGTCTCCGCCGATCGTAATATGCTGTGCCGCAGACACACCAAGCCTTCCGACGTTGATCTTGTCAATAAGCTCACCGTCGGGAGAGACCTTCAAAATGGATGTCGTTGCATCGTAAACCAGATAGATATTCCCGGCACTGTCGGTCGTGATCTCAGAGATTGATTCAAATTCGATGGATGAGAACGGATTCATAAAGATCCATCCCCGAAGGAAAAACAGGCCAACCGCAGCCGCAATGGTAAGGAGCACCGAAAGAGCAATCAGGACTCGTTTGAATTTACTCTTGGTTACGGTCTCTTCCGTATTGACGTTTTTGTGTGATAATGAAAAGCTTTTCATAATGATTTATTCCTTTATCGTTAATGTATATTTGGAGAGTAATGAATAGCTCGGCGCCATATGCTCCTTATAATAGCGCAGGCTCTCTACCCCCATGTCTTCCGTATAATTGATCATATCCACCTTGCCCTGAATATAGCGTTCAAAGCACTCGCGGAGCAGGTATTCGTTTAGGCCTTTGATCTTATTGATCGCGTTTTTATACTGATATATGCCGAGGCCGTTTCGCGAGGTTACGATACAGATACCGGCCGCTTCTCCGTTTACCCGTACCAGAATGCCGTACACTCGCAGCGTATCGAAATTCGGCACCAAGTTCTCTACCACTTTCTTTAAGCAGCCGCAGTGGCATTCGTCACAGGTTTTATCGCCGCACCAGTGCTCTTCCATAAAGGCACTGCATTCATCGTAAAGCTCCGGTGTGATCTCTACGGTCTCATATTCGAATTTTCGTTTAAAGTATCGATACCGGTACCTGTCATCCTGCATGTCCATGCCGGCCAGGAATTCCTCCGGTGTAAATACATAATCTTGATATTCTCTTAAGTCCTCGATATCAAACTGCGTGTCGCCCGAGGTATAATACGGCAGCATCCACGGTGTGATATCCATAAATACCAGCGGATATTCAAATGCGGCAAAATCCTTTTTGAGTTCACCGATCACAGCTTGTACGTTCTCGTTTGAGTATGGTCCGAGACACGGTACCGCTACCGGATAACCTTCGGTACGAAGGTAGTTGATCAGAATGATATTTTCACCGAATTCCTTGTAGAAGGCCGGATAGGATTCCTTCCAGGCCCAGAGATTTAAGAAGCTGGTGTTGGCGCTCCAATGTCCCTCCATAGCATCGTAATAAGGGTCAAAGAAGCTCTGTTTGTCGGGCGTTACAGGCGTGTAACCCTGCGCCTCGATCCTTGCGCGGAGTGTATCCGACATGTCCTTATATTGCTTTGTATCTGCTCTCATGATTCTCTCCCCAAAAAAGTCTAATAAACCAACTTTTATTGTACCTCTAACCCACCCTGTTTGGCAAGCATTTTATTGTTTTGTCTGATAACGCGACAGTGGGGACGGTTCTAAGGAACCGTCCCCGACTGTCACTTAATATTAAATTGATGAATAAGGCCCTGTTACACTACCTTCATTGTTTTGCAGATAACGGAAGGCGTTGGCCAGAGCACTCTGTCCGGAAAGAACCGTCGTTGCAGAATCGTGAGACTGCGTTCTTGCTTCAATCTCCCGTCTTAACGCGTTCACCTCTCGGCTTCTGTGCTTTCCTCTGGCACCGCGGAGGATGGAAAACCGGAGTCTGCCGTAATCGCGGCAGGACTTTGATACCGTGTTCAAGCGCTCTGCGGTCTCGGGACCGGGGGCACCCTGGGTATCATTGTACCGGGAAATTGCAAGCTTGATCGTATCCATACGTGCGTCATCCTCTGCTCTGATGGCTTCATGCTTTTTCTCGATGGGCTGATATACCGGTGACTGCGGAACCGCACCGCCGGCCGGCGCAAGCATTTTCGATGTCAGCATCACCGTGCTAATACCGATATTTTCGAGCATCTCCGCAGGTCGCTTCTGAACAACGGTCTGCTGCGTCGCAAATTGCTGCTGCTCCATGGTGAGCTGCCGTTGCATTTGTTCTTGACGTGTTTCCTGTATAAAGACAGGCGCTTTTTGCTTTTGTCTTTGTAAAAATGAATTATCCATATTTGTCCTCCGATCATACACGGGTGATTGATGTTATATATTATTTATCATATCAACAGTCACATTTTCGTCACTAAAGGGCGGAGCGAGGATTCCCTCCACCAGTCTACCGGCAGTCTGCTTCGGGAACAAAATATCCATGGCCTCTCCTTTTTCGTAGGTATCGATGGGCATGAACAGCTCGGCATCAACGCCATAAAGAGAAACCACCTTATTTACGGCGTATCGAAGAAGCCTGACCACATAACGGCCGCCCTTCTTGGAATGCGTACCCAGATACTCGATCACGATGCGCCCGCTTCCGCTCTTGTGTGCAAGAAGCAGTCCCACGGGATGTGAGGCCTCGCCGACAAAGCAGCTTAAGCTTAAGTCGTAATAATCTCTAGGCTTTTTCAGATAAGAAGCAAAATTCTTCACCTGTTTTCTCGTAAAGTAGGTATGGATCAGTTTTGCGACCTCCGGGGGAGACAGCTTGTCCATGCCGACCACGCCGTTGGTTTTCCCCTTCAGGTACTCCGGCAGTTTTTTGTTCTTTGCGATAAAGGTAAATTCCGGCGCAAGTCCCGTAGCAAAGGTGAAATGCCATTTTGTGAGAAGCTCTCCGTATATATCCGCATAGTCCGATCCCATGGGGAAATCGAAGGTCATGGCTGAAAAGCCCTGCTCGTCCATAATATGAACCAGCTCTCCCAGCATCATCTCGGCAATCCCGAGCCTCCTGTAATCCTCGTGGACATACATCCATTTGACGCGGAGAATGGTCTCGGGTCCCACGGGACTCTTGTCGGCATAAAACAGCGTAGCTCCTACGCCGTAGAGATTCGTCTTTTCTCCCTTAAATATACCGACGGCCTTGCAGCGGTTAAACAGAATATCCTCCTGCATTTCCGGGGAAAGCACCTTCAAAAATGCAATGATATTGTCTTTGGTGATCATCGTGAGCAGCGGTCCGACCGTCGCTTCAAACTCTTTACGCTTTTTTACGGCATAATCAATGCAGGATTTTCCGTAATCGGACAGCGGATGAAAGCGTCTGCCGAGCAAATAGAGCTGCTTCATGCAGGAGGTGTAGATATCCTCCATCACGGATCTGGAATGTTTTTTGCCGTCCTTTAACATGGCATCGAGCTTTTGCTCCGCCACCTGGGCAAGGGCCAGATCCGCTTTATGACCGGCGATCACATCATCCAGATTAAAGATCTGTTCGTTGTCTTCGTTTTTCTTTTTCATAGTTCGCTCCTATTGATAAAGAAATGCCGCATAAGGTCCGAACTTTCCGGAATCCGGCATCATGCCGAGTTTGTCAAATTCGTACTTCATGGCACGGACAATGTGGACCATGGAAAGTGACGTGCCCTCCGAACCTGCCATATAGGCCGCGGAAAGCAGGATCGCCTTGATATTGCTTCCGGTAAGCTCAAAGGTCTTCGCCAAAAATGCAAAGTCGATATTTTTCTCCTTCGGCACCTGATCCGGAAGGATGCCCTTCCAAAGCGCCAGTCGTTCCTCCTCGGTCGGCTGCTCCAAACGTACCGCATAGGTGATACGCCGTACAAAGGCCTGGTCAAAGCCGGAATAATAATTCGTGGCGAGCAGGCTCATGCCCTTGTACTCTTCTATCCTTTGCAGGAGGAACGCGATCTCGGAATTAGAATGGCGGTCGTTGGAATTCTCCACATCCGTACGCTTGGAAAAGAGCGCGTCCGCCTCGTCGAAAAACAGGATCACGTTGGACTTTTCAGCCTCATCAAACACAGCGTTTAAGTTCTTCTGAGTCTCACCGATGTATTTGGAGAAGAGCTGCGAGGTATCCACCCTGTAGAGGGGCAGACCGATCTCTCTTGCAACCACCTGGGCGGACATGGTCTTTCCGGTACCCGGCGGTCCGTAAAGGAGCACCGAAACGCCGTTGCCGTAAGCGTTCTTTTTGGTGATTCCCCAGCTCTCGCCGATACGGTTTTTCACCTTGTAACGGTTGCAGGCTGTTTTAAGCAGCTTCTCCTGCTCCTTTGTCATGGAGATATCCTCCCAAGTGTAAACCGTACGCACCTCCTTGGCAAGTCCCTGG
>CACZPL010000048.1 GCA_902783015.1 uncultured Lachnospiraceae bacterium | reverse complement strand
TTAAATTCATTGGCGCTACCGTCCTTTCGCACACTGTAATATGTTAGATTTGCCTAACCTAACCGACTACATCATAATACTTTTTTTAAAAAAGTCAACTGTTTTTTTGAAACTTGCGATATTTTTTAGTTTGTGTTATTGTAGCTTTATTAAAAACTTCCATTCGAGGAGGCGTTTTATGAACAATATCAACGCAGTGATCCTGGCGGCAGGAAAGGGAACACGCATGAAATCGGATCTTCCGAAGGTGATCCATCAATGCCTCGGGCAGCCTATGGTACACTATGTGATCAAGGCTGCAAAGGATGCGGGTGCATCCTCGTGCTGTGTGATCGTGGGGTATCAGGGGAGCATGGTAAAACGCGCCATCTACGATGTTGTGGACTACGCGGTTCAGACGGAACAGCTGGGTACCGGACATGCGGTGCGCTGTGCGAAAGACTATATAGCAAAGGGCAGCGACACGCTGGTTTTGTGTGGCGACACACCGCTCATTACGGCGGAGACGCTGAAGCTGCTCATTGATACACATAAAAAACAGGCAAACGGCGTCACGGTTCTCTCCGCGGTGCTTCCGGATGCTACGGGCTACGGCCGGATCATTCGCGATGCGGCGGGGAACTTTGTCAAGATCGTGGAGCAGAAGGACGCCACTGAGGAAGAGCAGAAGGTGACGGAGATCAACTCCGGCATGTATATCTTTAATTCGGAAGCGCTTTCCTCGGCACTTTCACTACTTACCAACGACAACGCCGCCGGTGAGTATTACCTGACCGACACGATCTCCATTATCAAGAAGATCGGACTTCACGTCTCTGCCATTCCTGTGACACCGGATCATCTCGACGATATCCGCGGCGTGAACACCATCGAACAGCTTGAGGAAGCGGAGGAGATCATGCGTCGCAGGGATCACGATGCGTAGTGACGTATTAAACACAGATATGAAGATCATTATCGGACTCGGAAACCCGGGGGTGAATTACGCGGGAACCAGGCACAATGTCGGTTTTTCGACTGTTGTGAACCTGAGTGACCACTTCGGGATCTCCGTGGATACAAAAAAACACAAGGCATTGATCGGTAAGGGCGTGATCGCCGGAGAAAAGGTGATCCTCGCCATGCCGCAGACCTATATGAATTTAAGCGGCGAGAGCGTCAGAGAGCTTTACGATTACTACAAGTGCGATCTCTCCGATATCATCGTGATCTACGATGATATCAGTCTGGACGTGGGAAAGCTCCGGGTGCGCGCAAAGGGAAGCGCCGGCGGACATAACGGTATGAAGAACATCATACAGCACCTCGGCTCGGATGCGTTTCCGAGGATCCGCATCGGTATCGGCGACAAGCCGCCCCGTATGGATCTTGCGGACTATGTGCTCTCACGCTTTACGGGTGAGGAACTGCCCTTGATCCGCGACTGTGTGGACCGCGCACGGGAGGCCTGTGTGACCCTGCTTGACGAGGGCGTGGACGCGGCGATGAACCGCTTTAACTAAGAACATAAGTAATAAGGAAGACTCTTGTGAAGGCATTGACTGACGCCTTGCGGGAGGCTCCGGAATTTCAGGATATTGAACAAAAATCGAGAGAGAAGGCACCTCTGCATGTGCACGGCCTGAACCAATCGGCGATCCCTCTCTTTACGGAAGCGATCGCAGGGGATGCGCAGGTCCGTCTGATCGTGACCTACGAGGAGCGGCGTGCGCGTGAGCTTGCCGAGGGGATGAAGTGTTTTGACAGGGCAGTTTATTTTTATCCTGCAAAGGATGCCCTGTTTTATTATGCGGATGTTGCGGGAAACGAGGCCAAGCGGCATCGGCTCTCCGTGATCAAGCGGATCGCGGAGGGAGAAAAGGTAACCGTTGTCATGACGGTGGAGGGGCTGATGGATAAGCTCCCCGCACTTTCGGATATCAAACAGCATGTGATCCGTCTCTCGAAGGAAGAGGAAATATCACCGGAGTCTTTTTCAAAAAGGCTGGTGGAAATCGGATATGAGCGCACACAGATGGTGGAGCTGCCCGGGCAGTTTTCGGTACGAGGAGATATTTTGGATATCTACCCGCTTACCGAAGAGTGCCCTTATCGTGTTACCCTCTGGGGAGACGAGATCGAGACGATCCGCTCCTTTGATGTGGAAAGCCAGCGCTCCATCGAGGAGGTCTCGGAGGTCACCGTGTACCCGGCGGCGGAGATCTGCCTGGATGACAAACGGCTTGACCGAGGGCTTAATCTCATCGAGGCCGAGAGCAAAAAACAGCTTGCGGCCTTAAAGGGCGAGTTTCGGACGGAGCAGTATGCGCGCTTAAAGCGCATGGTGGAGAGCGCAAAGGAGGAGCTTACCGAGTGGGGCAGCACCACGGGTCTCGACAGCATGGTGGAGTACTTCTACGAGGAGACGGTTTCCTTCCTGGATTACGTCCCCGCGGATGCGGTGCTCCTCGTGGATGAACCCGAAAAGGTGAAAAGGCACGCGGAGACCTACAGCGCGGAGTTTGCCCGGTCCATGGAGGGACGCCTTCTCGGCGGTTATGTGCTCCCGACTCAGGCAAGGGTATTATACGGCGGTAAGGAGATCGTGAGCGCGCTTGCAAAGAGAAAGCCGCTGCTGGTCTCGGAGCTTTACACCAAGCAGCCGGCATGGAAGGAAGCAAGCAATGCGGAGCTTACGGCAAAGAACGCGGCGGGCTACAACAATTCCTTCGAGACACTGCTCGCTGACCTGGAAAAATATAAGAAGAAATCCTATCGCATCGTGATCCTCTCGCCCTCGGCAACACGCGGAAAGCGTATTGCGGCGGACCTGCGGAGCAATGATTGCATGGCGCATTTTTCGGAGGATAAGTTCCACCGTGTGCAGCCCGGGGAGGTCTGGGTGACGCTCGGCAGGATCGATCAGGGCTATGAGCTTCCGCAGGCGGGACTTTTGGTCATCTCCGAGGGCAATATCTTTAAAAGACGGGAGATAAAGAAGCGCGGGAAGCTGCCGAAGTATCACGGCGACCGAATCGCAAGCTTCGACGATGTCTCCATCGGCGATTATGTGGTCCACCAAAATCACGGTGTCGGCATTTACCGCGGCCTGGATAAGGTGGAGACCGACGGAAGATTAAAGGATTACATTACCATAGAATATGCAAAGGGCAGCAAGCTCTTTATCCCGGTGGATCAGCTCTTCATGATCGGGAAGCTCTCGGCGAAGGACGGCGCCCCGAGAAAGCTGAACCGTCTGGGCGGACCGGAGTGGGAGCGCGTCAGAAGCCGTGTGAAGACTCATGTGACGGAAATCGCGGAGGAGCTTGTGAATCTCTATGCGCTTCGTGAGACAATGCAGGGCTTTGCGTACTCGCCGGACACACCTTGGCAGCGCGAGTTTGAGGAGCTCTTTCCCTATGAGGAGACGGCGGATCAGGAAAAGGCCATCGAGGATACCAAGCACGACATGGAGACCGGAAAGATCATGGACCGTCTGGTGTGCGGGGACGTGGGATTCGGAAAGACAGAGGTTGCCATTCGCGCGGCCTTCAAGGCGGTACAGGATAATCGGCAGGTGGCTTATCTCGTGCCGACGACCATCCTTGCGGAACAGCACTTTGAGACCTTTACGGAACGCATGAAGGATTTCCCGGTCACGGTGCGCATGCTGTCGCGCTTTTGTACGGCAAAGCAGATCAGGGAAACTCTTGCGGAGCTTGAAAGCGGCAAGGCGGATATCGTGATCGGTACCCATAGGCTGCTGTCCAAGGACGTATCCTTCAAGCGACTCGGATTGCTGATCATTGACGAGGAACAGCGCTTCGGTGTGAAGCACAAGGAAAAGATCAAGCAGATGAAGAAGAACGTGGATGTGCTGACGCTCACTGCGACGCCCATCCCGCGAACCCTTCATATGAGCATGGTGGGCCTGCGGGATATCAGTCTTTTGGAGGAGCCGCCCATCGACCGTATGCCGATCCAGACCTACGTGATGGAATACGATACGGAGTTCGTAAAGGAGGCGATCACGAGGGAGCTTGCAAGAGACGGGCAGGTATACTATGTCTACAACCGCGTCAATACCATCGAGGATGTGGCCGCAAAGCTGCGGGAGCTTCTGCCGAATGCAAGGATCGAATTTGCCCACGGCAAGATGAACGAGCGGGAGCTTGAGGATATCATGCACGCCTTCATTCACAAGGAGATTGATGTTTTGGTCTCCACCACCATCATAGAGACGGGCTTGGATATCCCGAACGTGAATACCATTATCGTGCAGGATGCGGATCGTTTCGGTCTTGCGCAGCTCTACCAGCTGCGGGGCAGAGTCGGCAGATCATCGCGGAGCGCCTATGCCTTCCTTATGTATAAGCGGGACAAGGTGGTAAGTGAGGTGGCGGAGAAGCGTCTCTCGGCAATCAGGGAGTTCACGGATCTCGGTTCGGGCTACAGGATCTCCATGCGGGATCTTGAGATCCGCGGCGCGGGCAATCTGCTTGGCGAGGAACAGTCGGGAAATATCGAGGCGGTGGGCTATGACCTTTACTGCAAGATGCTCTCCGATGCCGTAAAACGCCTGTCGGGACAGGAGACCATGCCTGATTTCACAACGGCCATCGAGCTTCCGGTGGAGGCCTATATCCCGGATACCTATGTAAAAAACGAGTTTATCAAGCTGGATCTTTACAAGCGGATCTCCCGGTGCGAGAATCACGAGGATACGGATGACATTCTCGAGGAGGTTCGCGACCGCTTCGGAGAACCGCCCAGGGAGTTCCTTAGGCTTTTGGATATCGCGAATATCCGCGGACTGGCACATCGCGCCTACATCACGGATGTCAAATATACTGCCGGAGAGGTGCGGATCCTTATGGTGCCGGATGCACCCGTGCACGCGGACCGGATGGACGGTCTGCTTCGGGAATACAGGGGAACACTGAAATTTGTGCCCGGAGAGCTTCCCGGATTCTCCTTTGCGGCGGATAAGACCGTCCAGGAGGAACTGCTCACCCATGTGGAGCAGGTGACACAGAGTTTGTATGGTTTGATCGAGGGAGGTGAGGATCAATGAAAAAGCAGATCAGGTTAACATTTGCCGCCTTGCTTGTGGTTCTTTCGCTCGTGCTTACTTCCTGCGGCGTGGGAAAGACATCGGACAAGGAAGGAACGGAAAGCGAAGATCAGACGACGGTCTTTACCTTCGGCGGCACGGAGGTGAAGAAAGGGGAGGTCTGTATCTACGTAAATACCGTGAAGGAGCGCTATGAGCTGCAGTACGGAGACGGTGTATGGGATCTGGAGATCGCAACCGGAGATGCAAAAAAGCAGAACATGGAAGCGCTGGTGCGTGAGGCGGTGATCGCCGAGATCGTGAAGGTAAAGACCTTAAATGCCCATGCGGAGGAATACGGGGTCAGTTTTTCGGAGGAAGAGCTCGCATCCATCCGGGAGCGCGCGGATGCCTTTTTCGAAGGCCTGACGGATGAGGATAAGCAATCCATGGAGCTTGATTCGGACACCGTATATCGCGTGTTCTGCGAGAACGAGACCGCGGAGGAGGTTAAGGACAGGATCCTGACCGACAATCAGGTGGAGATCTCGGATGAGGAGGCGCGGATGACCCGCTTTTTCGATATGTACTTCCCGTGCTTTCACGTGAGCAGTACCGGCGTTGTGGAACCCTATAGCGCAGAGAAGAAAAAAGAACAGCAGGCTATGGCGGTGGCTGCGGCAGGCGAGCTTGCAACCATCAACATCTCGGACAGCGAGATCACCGGGATCCGAGACCTGGCAAAGAGCTACGGCCTGTACGAGAGCGAGGAAAAGACCATGTCTCCGGAGGAGATCAAAGAGACCTACGGCGAGGAGATCTTTCAGGAACTCTATAATATGGAAAACGGACAGTACAGCGGCGTGATGGAGAGTGAGTACGGATATCACATCTTCCATATGCTCGAGCTGACCGCGCGGGAGGCTACGGACGAAAAGAAGGACCGAATGCGCGAGATCATGACGGATGATATGTTAAAAGATGTGATCCTGCGCTGGCAAAAAGAGATCGATAAGAAATTCTCCTATCCCGATTCGGTGGATATGGAGGTCTACAACACGATAGAGATCAAGACAACAGAGGAATAAAAAACCCCGCGCATCGCGCGGGGTTTTTCTTACTTACTCGGCATCCGTCTGGGATGCTGTCGCATCCGTCGGGGATGCTGTCGCAACGGAGAGGAGGTAGTCGGCAACCTTCTCGGCCAATGCGTAGTAGAGAACGTCTTCCTTCGGATAGACATTGTATAACTGCTCGTCGCTTGTATAACCTGTCTGATCGAGCATCTTTTTCTTATGTGCTTCGTATTCGCTCTTGCTCACGGTGATGTTCTCAGCCTTGGCAACTGCGCAGATCATGATCTTTTCGCTGATGTGTGTCTGAACATCTTCCTTTACGTAGTTGCGGAATTCTTCCACATCCTGATAGCCCATGGCCATCACGAAGGAGCTTAAGTCGTAGCCGTAGGATTCGGCCTGATTCTCGATGTTTTCCATCGTGTTGTCGATCAGGCGCTTTAATTCCTCCTCCGGGTAGGAGTTTACGGTGGCAACCTTCATGGCCGATTCGATCACTGCCTGACGGTTGTATTCCTTATCGGAAGCTGCGGCGTCCTCGGTCAGCTTTTCCCTGGTCTTTGTCTTGTATTCATCGATCGTCTTATAGTCCGTGTTGGAGGCGATGAATTCATCGGTAAGCTCCGGCACGACGGAGTTGTTCTTGTAGTTGATGGTGATGGTGAAGGTTGCGGGCTTTCCGGCAAGCTCGGCATCCTGGTAGCTTTCCGGGAAGGTTACATCGATATCGAAGGTCTCGCCGACCTTGTGTCCCGCAATCTGATCCTCAAAGCCCGGGATCATGCCGGCGGAGCCTAAGGGATCGAGTGTGTAGCCCGCACCCTTGGAGCTTCCGGATTCAAATGCTTCTCCGTTCATGTAACCGTCGAAGTCCACGTTGACGGAGTCGCCGAGTTCTACGGTTCCCTCCTTGATCTGCTCCGTGGTGGTGTATTGTTTGAGCAGGCTGTCAATCTCGTCCTGAACACTCTCGTCCGTGATCGTGGTCTTTGTCTCTTCATACGTCAGGCTCTTGTAGTCGCCCATGGTGCAGTTCTTGGCGTATTTGTCGATCAGCTTAGTCTGGTTGACGCCCTCGACATTCTTTCCGCAGCCGGTCAGCAGTACGGCAGAAAGCGATAAGGCAAGGATCGCGCTGATCCCCTTTTTCACTTTTTTCATCTTGGTATTCCCTTCTGTCATATGATATAATATATGGGCGGCGTTTTGCCGCTTGCTTTTTCGCAACTACATATATATAACACACTTTCATAAAAAATACAACAAATCTCACAAAAACTTCACAAATCCAGTCTCTACAAGGGTTTCCACTATATATTGCGATTTTTTGAATTTTTCCACTATATTTAGTGGACAAATGCACATATGAGTGCTATAATAACGGAGCACGCGAAAAAATCAAGGACGATTTATGCGTTTTCATCTTATCGGAATATATCAGGAATACCAATTACAGTAAGGAGAGGGAAGGTATCATGAAGGTTATCAAACGAGACGGTCAGACCGTGAATTTCGACCGTGCAAAGATCATCAACGCCATTTCGAAGGCCAATGCCGAGGTTGATGACGAGGAGAAGGTTACCGAGGAGAAGATCGAGCAGATCGTGGAGGACATCGAAGCCAGAAAGCGCAAGCGTATCCTGGTGGAGGACATTCAGGACATTATCGAGCATGATCTGATGGAGGACGGAAAGTACATCCTCGCGAAAACCTACATTATTTACCGTTATACCAGAGAGCTGGTACGTAAGGCAAACACGACGGACGATTCCATCCTGAGTCTGATCAAGAACAGCAACAAGGATGTCATGGAGGAAAACTCCAACAAGAACGCAACCGTGGCATCCACGCAGCGCGACCTGATCGCGGGCGAGGTTTCCAAGGATCTGACACGCCGCGTGCTGCTTCCGGAGAAGATCTCCAAGGCGCACGACGAGGGCGCGATCCACTTCCACGATGCGGATTATTTCCTGCAGCCCATCTTCAACTGCTGTCTGATCAACATCGGCGATATGCTCGACAACGGCACCGTGATGAACGGCAAGCTCATCGAGAGTCCGAAGAGCTTCCAGGTTGCCTGCACCGTGACCACGCAGATCATCGCGAGTGTGGCATCCTCCCAGTACGGCGGACAGTCCGTGGACATGATCCATCTGGGCAAGTATTTGAGAAAGAGCTACGAGAAGTATAACAAGCGCTTCCATGAGGACTTCGGCGACAAGCTGGATGAGGAGACCATCGCCGCCATGGTGGAGGAGCGCCTGTATGACGAGTTAAAGAGCGGTGTGCAGACCATCCAGTACCAGATCAACACCCTGATGACAACCAACGGACAGTCTCCGTTTGTCACCCTCTTCCTGCATCTGGACAAGGATGACGAATATATCGAGGAAAATGCGCGGATCATCATGGAGATCCTGCGCCAGCGCCTGGAGGGTATCAAGAACGAGGCGGGTGTCTATGTGACGCCGGCGTTCCCGAAGCTTGTCTATGTGCTTGATGAGTGCAACTGCTTAAAGGGCGGAAAGTATGACTATATCACGGAGCTTGCCGTGCAGTGCTCCGCCAAGCGCATGTATCCGGACTACATTTCCGCCAAGAAAATGCGCGAGAATTACGAGGGCAATGTGTTCTCCCCCATGGGCTGCCGCTCCTTCCTGTCTCCCTGGAAGGATTCGGAGGGCAACTACAAGTGGGAAGGCCGCTTCAATCAGGGCGTCGTATCCCTGAACCTGCCCCAGATCGGCATCCTGACCAAGGGGGACGAGGAAGCGTTCTGGAAGCTTTTGGACGAGCGTCTGGATCTGTGCTATGAGGCGCTGATGTGCCGTCACAATGCGCTGATGGGTATCACCTCCGACGTGAGCCCCATCCATTGGCAGTACGGTGCCATCGCCAGACTGAAAAAGGGCGAGAAGATCGATAAATATCTGATGGGAGGCTATTCCTCCATTTCCCTCGGCTACATCGGCCTGTATGAGGTGACGAAGCTGATCAAGGGCGTAAGTCACACGGATCCGGAGGGAAAAGAATTTGCCATGAAGGTGATGAAGCGTCTGCGCGGTGCCTGCGACCAGTGGAAGGCGGATACCGGCATCGGCTTCGCTCTCTACGGTACACCGGCGGAGTCCCTGTGCTATCGTTTTGCACGGATCGACAAGGAGCGCTTCGGTACCATCGAGGATGTGACCGACAAGGGCTATTATACAAACTCCTACCATGTGGACGTGCGCGAGCGCATCGACGCATTCTCGAAGTTCCGTTTTGAGGCGGAGTTCCAGCCCATCTCCTCCGGCGGATGCATCTCCTATGTGGAGATTCCCAATATGCGCCACAACATCGAGGCCATGCAGGAGGTTGTGCGCTTCATTTACGACAATATTCAGTATGCGGAGTTCAACACCAAATCGGATTACTGTCATGTCTGCGGCTTTGACGGCGAGATCAAGGTTAACGATGACAATGAGTGGGAATGCCCGCAGTGCGGCAACAAGGATCACAGCAAGATGAACGTGACCAGAAGGACCTGCGGCTATCTCGGCGAGAACTTCTGGAACGTGGGCAAGACCAAGGAGATCAAATCCCGCGTACTTCATTTGTAAGAAAGAATATGAAAGCCTCGTCCCCGAGCTTCGAGGATGAGGCTTTTTAAAATAATAAAGGTGACGGATATGAATTACGGAGATATTAAAAATGTAGATGTTGCAAACGGGCCGGGAGTGCGCGTGTCCATCTTTGTGTCGGGCTGCACGCATCACTGCCCGGGCTGCTTTAACCCGGAGACCTGGGATTTCAATTTCGGAAAGCTGTTTACGGATCATGAGATCGAAAAGATCGTGGAACTGCTTGCACCGGACCACATAAAGGGTCTTTCCGTGCTCGGCGGGGAACCCTTCGAGCGTTCCAACCAGCAGGGACTGCTTCCGCTGCTGCGCAAGGTGAAGGATATTTACCCCGAAAAGGACGTGTGGTGCTACAGCGGCTACCTGTTTGATAAGGAGATCCTGGGAGATATGGCCAAGAAG
>CACZPL010000047.1 GCA_902783015.1 uncultured Lachnospiraceae bacterium | reverse complement strand
TATACTCCGTATCCGTCATGAAGCAGGCCTCGGTGATGTTCGGCACGATGATGTCCGCCTTACCGCAGAGCCCCGCGTTCAGCTTTGCGTACGCCATGTCGAAGGCCGGATAGAGCTTTCCGTTATCAGCCATCACCGGATCGATGATGATGAGATTGTCCTCCGTCTTAAATTCGTCGAAGATTCTCTTTGCAATCTCGATCTCCTCCGCGGAGCCGAGATAACCTGTATAGATTGCATCAAAGGTGACGCCCTCCGCCTTCCAATGATCCGTGATGGGGATGAGCTGGTCGGTCAGATCCTTCACCGTGAAATTCTTAAACATCGTGTGGGTAGACAGCACAGCTGTCGGAAGAATGACCGTCTCTACCCCCATGGCAGAGATGATCGGGAGCGCTACGGTCAGCGAGCATTTACCTAAGCAGGATATGTCTTGGATTGTCAGTATTTTTTTCATTTTCATGTACCTCCTGAAAAAATATAAAAGTGATTATACACCAACGTATCCCATTTGTACAGCTTTTTTCCTATTGTTTTTGTATGAATTAATTTTTTCTTTGACAATATGCCGTTTTTATAATAAACTGTTAAATTGTGTTATTCTATTAAAGAGAGGAAAGGTACTATGGAAAACTTTTTAGACAACCTGACATCATTCAATGATGTGGTAAACACCTTCGTGTGGACCAAGGTCGGCGTATGGCTTTTGATCGCAGTCGGCATCATCCTGACCATCCTGACCGGGTTCTTCCAGGTAACCCACATCGGTCACTGGATGAAGAAAACCATCGGCAGCCTGTTTGACAAAAAGGTCAAGGGACACACCGGTGAGAAAGCATCCATCTCCCAGTTTCAGGCCCTGTGTACCGCCCTTGCGGCAACCGTGGGTGTCGGCAACATTGCCGGCGTATCCGCTGCCATCGTGACCGGCGGCCCCGGCGCCGTCTTCTGGATGTGGATGGCTGCCTTCTTCGGCATGATGACCAACTACTCGGAAAACATCCTCGGCATCTACTTCCGCCGCAAGAACCATGCGGGCGAGTGGTCCGGCGGTGCCATGTACTATCTGCAGGATGGTCTGGGCGGCTACAAGGGCATGAAGGCAGTCGGCAAGGTGCTTGCCGTGATCTTCGCCATCTGCGCCGTACTTGCGTCCTTCGGTATCGGTAACATGGGCCAGGTTAACAAGATCGTATTAAACTTTACGAGCGCGTTCAATATCAAGCCCCTCACGGAAACCGTGCTGTACTCTTCGGGCGGAACAAACGTAACGCTCTATATGCTGATCGTGGGTATCGTCTTAATGATCCTTGTAGGCATCGTCGTGATCGGCGGTCTGCAGAGAATCGCATCCGTTGCGGAAAAGATCATCCCCGCCATGGTGGTGCTCTACGTCATCGGATCTCTGGTCATCATCTTCGGCAACATCAGCCGGATCGGCGAGGCATTCTCCGCCATCTTCTCTATGGCGTTTACCAAGGAGGCAGCATGGGGCGGTGCCACCGGCGTCGCATTCAAGACCATTATCACCCAGGGTTGTAAGCGCGGTGTATTCTCCAACGAGGCAGGTCTGGGTTCCTCGGTTATGGTACACTCCAACTCCAACGTATTGGAGCCCGTAAAGCAGGGTCTCTGGGGCATCTTCGAGGTGTTTGCCGACACCATCGTAGTCTGCACCATGACCGCCCTTACGGTATTGACCTCCGGTATCATCGACCTTGACACCGGTATTCTCCCGGAAGGCGTCCAGGATTCGACGCTCGTTGCAGAGTCCTTCAACACCGTATTCAAGATCGGTAATTTCGAGTTCGGACGTTACTTTATCGCCCTTGCCATTTTACTCTTTGCCTTTACCACCGTACTCGGCTGGTCCCACTACGGCTCCAAGGCCATGGAATACCTTGCAGGAAAAGCAGCGCCGACTGCAGTCAAGATCTACAAGGTCATCTTTGTGCTTGCCATCATGGGCGGTGCCATGCTCACCTCCTCCATCGCTTGGGACATCTCTGATACCTTTAACGGTATGATGATGCTCCCCAACCTGATCGGTGTGCTCGCGCTTTCACCCCTTGTGTTAAAGCTGACGAGAAACTATGTACAGCGAAGGATCAAGGGAAAGACGGATGTGGAGCCGATGCTCTCACACTTCCCGGAGATTCAGCAGGAAAATGCGAAGAAGATCGCAGAGACCGGCGAAGAATAAACAAAAAAGAACGCTGTCCGATGGGCAGCGTTCTTTTTTTATGCAAAGCAGATTTCCTTTAATTGTACTTTCTCGTTTCCGTGATAAACAAGGTAGATCGCTTGTATCCCCTCCGGTATCATTTGATCCGCGGAAAACTCCGCCCACGCATCATTTGCCTCTTCGAGCGAAATGGTCGCGACCGCATTACCGTCTACGGAGGTCCTTACTTCAAAGCAGGGGATCACGTCCTCAAGCTCCGCATCCGGGTCGGGAAGCTTTGCTTCCACGCCGCCGCTTCGCACATCGATGCGGGTGGGGCCTGCGTAGATCACCTTGTTTTCGTCTGTTTCAAACCGCGCCGTCAGCCGAAGCTGCTTCGGTGCCTTCAAGTCAAAATACTTATAGCCGATCAGCGTTCCGTCCTCGATCTCGGCGATAAACCGTTCCTCCGCCGCATTTGTCACGTTCGGGAATTCCTCCGCGTAAATGCAGTTGCAGCCGTGGGGCATGCGGCCGTTGGTCAGGTTGCAGCAGATGACTGCGGGATAGCTTCCCTCTCCCGCAAGCGGTCCGTCGTTTAAGCCGCAGCTTGTGATCTCGACCTGGGAAATACTCCCGTCTGTCTTGATCTCGATCTTCTCGGCGCATGCCTGTCTGCTGTAATCCGATTTGTGGGTCAGGCGGTGATAAAACACATACCACTGTCCTTCAATCTCTATGATGCTTCCGTGGGTAGTGCCCGTCATATTCAGACTGTCGTGCTCCGCGCGTCCGTTAAGACCCACATCCCCGTTTGAGACGATGGTCCCTCCGAAGGTAAACTCCTTATCCGGGTAGTCGCTCGTCGCATAGCAGAGCTCGTGATTGAGCCAGGAGGAGTAGACAAAATAATACTTTTCACCGACCTTGCGCATGGAGCTTGCCTCAAAGAAGGGATGCGCCTCAAAGCTTGTACCCTTGACCTTATAGGGGATGATATGGTGCGGCTCCTCCTTTACGGTGAGCATATCATCTTCGAGAACACAGGTGATCGGACCGTTGATGCTGTCCGGATAGGATAGGATCTCTTCCCTTGTGCGTCCGAACATGTCCGTCTCGCTTTCCAAGGTCTGCTCCGAGATGACATCGCCGTCCTCCTCCTCAAAGCCGTACTGGGTACCGTAGTATAGGCGGATCGTACCGTTGTCGTTTATGACGGCGGGATCGAAGCACACATAGCGCATCATCAGACTGCCGTCTTTATTTTTTACATGGCCGAGATATTCGAATTTTCCGGCAGGTGTATCGCAGACCGCCACACTGATCGGGTTTCTGTAACCTCCTACGCCGTACTCGCCTGCCATACAGTAGTAGAGATAGTATCTGCCGTCGTTTCCCTGCACGCAGTCCGGCGCGTACATGAACGGATAGGTCTCGTACATGGGATCCTGCGAAGCGTGATAGATGATCCCCTCGCTCCTCCAGTCGGACAGATCCGTGACCGGAGCCGAAAAGACCTCATAGTCCTCCATGCAGAAGGTGTGTCCGCCCTCCTTGTCATGGGAGCCGTAGAGGTACACGCGATTGCCGAAGACATGGGGTTCCCCGTCCGGGATGTAAACGTTTAACGGTAAAAACGGATTAAATACTTGTTTTTTCATAGTGTGAATGCCTCCGGTAACAGTTCTTTCATTGTGAATTCCTTATAATCCTCCTCCGAGCGTGCCACGATCACAGGCATGTCCGGCTTGCAAAACTCCGATAAGGCCTGGCGGCACATCCCGCAGGGGTAGGCGTAGCCGTTTACCTCATTGAATTCAAATTCGTTGCCGCCCACGATGGCGATCATCTCAAACTTACGCTCACCCGCCGCCACAGCGGAAAAGAGCGCCGTGCGCTCGGCACACATGGTCGCGCCGTAGCTTGCGTTCTCCACATTACAGCCGCGAAAGACAGTGCCGCTTTCACAGAGCAGAGCCGCTCCGACCTTGAATTTGGAGTATGGTGCATAGGCCTGCTTTCTCGCAAGGAAGGCCTCCTTAATTAATTCCTGTTTTGTCATATTATCTCCTTTTCCGAAACAGAAAAACCGCACTCGTAAAGAGTGCGGCAATATGGGAAGTACAGGGCTCGAACCTGCGACCTCTCCCGTGTGAGGGGAACGCTCTCCCGGCTGAGCTAACTTCCCATGACTGTAACATTTTAGCACCCATTTACGCTTCTGTCAATGATGCGACCAACGCCTCAAGCTGTGGGAGATCCGCCTCCTTCAGCGTGGATCTGATCGTCACGACAGGCTCGATCAAAGTCACATCCTTAAAGCCTTCCACATAGGATTTCATCACCCGTGCGGCAGACGGCGCCCAGCTTCCGTTTTCCACCAGAGCCACCTTTCTCTTTTGATAAGCCTTGATCTTTAAGATGTTCAAAAACTGCGTCATCGGCGGGAAGAGATCCGCATCGTAGGAGGACGCGCAGAGGATCATCCTGTCATAACGGAAGGCATCCTCGACACCCTCGTGGATATCATCCTCGGTCAGATTCGTGACGCCGACCTTCACACCCTTTACGCGAAGCAGCTCCGCAAGTTTTTCGGCAGCCTGCTTGGTACCCTGATCGTGAATGGATGCGTAGACAAGGGCAACGCCCGGATCCTCTGGCTCATATGCCGACCAGGTCTTATACTTTTTAAAATAAAACTCCAACGGTTCGTTCTCGGGGAGCACCGGTCCGTGCAGAGAACAGATATGTTCGATCTCAAGATTCTCTGCCTTTTTAAGTACGTTCTGCACCTGCATGCCGTACTTGCCGACAATATTGAAATAGTATCTTCTCGCCTCGCAGGCCCAGTCATCCGCCTCGGCGCCGCGCACGCCGAACTTGCCGAAGCCGTCAGCCGCAAAGAGCACCTTCTCGCTTGCCTCGTAGGTCATCATAACCTCGGGCCAGTGTACCATGGGCGCTGCGATAAAGGAGAGTGTATGACTGCCGAGGGAAAGGGTATCGCCCTCCTTGATCGTCACAATACGGTCTGTAAGATCCGCATCGAAAAACTGCTTCAACATGTTAACCGCGCCCTGGCTTGTGTAGATCTTCATGTCGGGATATTTCTCGCAGAGTGCGAGCAGCGAGCCCGAATGGTCCGGCTCCATATGCTGTACCACTACATAATCCACAATGCGCCCGGAAAGCGCCGCATCCATATTTTCAAACCAGGCATCCTTTACATCCGCATCCACGGAGTCCATCAGGCATACCTTGTCATCCAGGATCAGATAAGAATTGTACGCCATGCCATCAGGCAGCTCGTACTGGTTTTCAAACAGTTTGATATCCGGGTCGTTTACACCCACATTTATGATCGTGTCAGTCACCTTTTCGTACATGTTCATCCTCCGATTATTTTATTCAAAGCTGAATTTAAAGTCTAAGCCGAGCTCATCGCGGATGGCGATCAGGTCTTTTTGCACACCCTCGCCTACCGGCACGCCTTTGTCCTTTCTGAACTGCCAGACCTCGTATTCCTTTTCGCCGGCCGTGTAGATGCGATCCTGCCCCGGTGCCTTCTTGGACGCGCGAAGCGCACGGCAGATCTCGCCGGCGATTTTTTCAAATTCCGCACGGCCCATAAACGCCTCCGGATCCACCACGAAGAAGAAGTGGCCGAGATGATACATGGACGGTTTCCCGTTCTCATCCACACCCGAGAGTGCCTTCATAAACTGTCCGCCGGAGAGCGCCGCGGAGAGGATCTCCACCACGGTCGCATAGCCGTAGCCCTTGTAGCCTGCCAGCTCCTCGCCGATCCCGCCGAGCGGTGTCAAAGCCGCGGTTCCGTCCACCAGACGTTTCAGGATCTCCGCGCTGTCTGTCAGGGCCGTACCCTGATCGGACACAACGGTGCCGGCCGGCGTTTCCTTTCCCTCCCGCGCATAATACTCGATCCTGCCGCGCTGCACAATGGAGGTCGCGCAGTCCAAGCAGAACGGAAACTCTTCATCCGTCGGAAGAGAAAAGGTGAGCGGATTTGTACCCAGCATATTTTCCACACCGAAGGTCGGCGCAATGGACGGGCGCGCATTGGTGCCGGTGATGCCCACCAGCCCCTCGTTGCTCGCCATACTCGTCCAGTAGCCTGCGATCCCGTAATGGGTCGAATTCCGGATAGCGCCGCCCGCCATGCCGTAGGTCTTTGCCTTGTAGATCAGTTTTTCCATCATGTGGTGACTCGCCACCATACCCATGCCGTCATGGGCATCCATCACGACCGTGGTAGGTGTTTCCTTCACCACCTCAAGCTCCGTCTTCGGAAGCAGTGTTCCCTTTTTGATCCGGTCAATATAGATCGGTTTGAATCGATTGCAGCCGTGGCTCTCGATCCCGCGCCTGTCGGACTCCAAAAGCACATCCGTGCAGATCCTCGCATCCGCCTCCGGCACCCCGTAACCCTTGAAGGCCTCGACCATGAAGGAAGCCATCTCCTTCCATGGTACAAATGGTCTTGTTTCTTGCATTAATCGCACCTCCCTAGTCTATTCTTGAAAAGCAGTACGGTGCCCCGGAGTAACCCATAATTCCGAAGCCCTCATCCAGGAACAGGAAATAATCGCAGCTGTCCGAAAATACCAGCGTACAGCTTGACGGAATTCCGTTAGACGGATTCTCTACCGTGACATACACATAGAGCTCATCCTGTTCACCCGTTTTTCCCGAAGTTTCGTAGTGACAATTATAAGAGTTGAACCCTTCGCCGAAGTTCAGGTTCATCACCATATGACCGTTTCCGTTGATGGATATGGTCGGCTGCGCACCTTGAAGATTCTCATCCGTGCCGATAAAATCCCCCTCGATCCAGCCGATACCATAGTCGACATATCCTTCGGTTGCAGCCTCGGTAGTAGCCTGAGCCGTTGTTGCGGATTCGGTGGTCTTTTTACTCTCGGTAGTCTTTTTACTCTCGGTTGTTTTTTCCTTCTCTGTCGTTTTTTCCGATGATTCATTTGCGAGCAAGGTCTTTTTGTCTACT
>CACZPL010000046.1 GCA_902783015.1 uncultured Lachnospiraceae bacterium | reverse complement strand
TTTCGTAAGCGCATCGTTGATCGTCACTCGCCGGTTCTTCGGCATCGGCTTCACCATGGGCTTCGCCCCGGTCTCCGCTGCGGGAAGAAAGGCGTACACCACACTCTTTCCGGGGTGCTCGTACAAAATATCGATGAGCTTCTTCTCATTTTTCTCAAAGCCCGCCTTATCCGGGAAGCGCACCCAGATCTGTTTGCTCTCCGCCTCATAATCTGACCGCGCCTCATCCAAGGACGTGATCTTGGAAAGCAGCAGCTTTGCACCGCGATCGTCCACGGACGCATTACCCGAGATGAGCACCTTGGCATCCTTTACCAGCATGCTCTTGATCCTGTCGTAATCCCGCGCAAACACCACCACCTCCATGGTACCGTAGAGATCCTCGATCGTCACAAAGGACATGGCATCGCCCCGCCTTGTGATCTTGACGGTCACATCCTCGATAATGCCGCCCACCGTGTACGGAGCCTTGTCGTTCACTCTGTTTTCGTTATCGCTCTCCTGCGCCGCCTCCGCCTCATCATCCGCAGCCTCCGTCACAAAGTCAATGCTCCGTGCGGTCGTCACACGGGAGAGTACATCCCGGTAATCATCCAACGGATGCCCGCTGATGTACACGCCGGTCATCTCCTTCTCCCGCGCGTACTTTTCATCCTTATCAAAGTCCGCCACATTCGGGTAGCGGATTTCAAAGCTCTTCTTCTCCTCTTCCCCCATGAAATCAAGCAGGGACATCTGCCCGGAGATGGCATTTTTCTTATCCTTTGCCGCCTGATCCAGGATCAGCGGATACACCATCAACAACTGTCTTCTATTGTAGCCGAAGCTGTCAAAGGCCCCCGCGCAGATCAGACTCTCCAGGGTTCGCTTGTTTGCCTCCTTGTTGGACATACGGGTCGCAAAATCCTCCAGGCTCTTATACGGGCCGTGCAGATATCTGTCCTCCTCGATGGCCTCGGTCACGCCCTCGCCCACACTCTTGATGGCCGAGAGTCCGTAGCGGATCGCGTTCCCGTCCACGGAAAAATCTCCCGTGGCCAGATTCACATCCGGCGGCAGGATCTCGATCCCCATACTCTTTGCGGTCTGGATATAAGCGCTCACCTTGCTGTTGTTGGTCTTGACCGAGGTCATCAGCGCCGCCATATACTCCACGGGATATCTGCATTTTAAGTATGCCGTCTGATAGGCCACGATGGCATAGCAGGCCGCGTGGGACTTGTTAAAGCCGTATTTCGCAAAGTCGATCATCTCGTCGTAGATCTTGTTGGCGGTCGCCTCGGGGATGCCGCGGGCGATGCACCCGGGCACACCCTCCTCCTCGTTTCCGAATACGAAATTCTTGCGCTCCCGGTCCATGACCTCGCCCTTTTTCTTGGACATGGCGCGTCGCACCAGATCCGCACGCCCCATGCTGTAGCCGGCCAGCTCCATCACGATCTGCATAACCTGCTCCTGGTACACGATGCACCCGTAGGTGGGGGACAGGATCTTCTCAAGCTGCGGCGCCGCATAGGAAACCGTCTCGGGGTTTGCCTTCGCCTTTAGGTACATGGGTATGATATCCATGGGACCCGGTCTGTACAGAGAGATCCCGGCGATGATATCCTCTATGTTCTTCGGCTTTAATTCCGTCATAAAGCCTTTCATTCCGCTTGATTCAAGCTGGAACACGCCCTCGGTCTTACCTGCGCCGATCATCTCGTACACCTTGGCATCGTTCATGTCAAGATGGGCAAGATCAAGCTTCACGCCCTTGCTCTGTTCCACCAGCTTCACGGCGTTCTGGATCACGGTCAGATTTCGAAGTCCGAGGAAGTCCATTTTGAGGAGTCCCAGCTCCTCAATGGTGGTCATATTGTACTGTGTCGTGACCACGGATTTGCTATCCTTGGAGAGCGGCACATAGTTCTCGATCGGCGCGCTGCCGATCACGACACCCGCCGCATGCACGGAGGCATGTCTCGGCAGACCCTCGAGCTTCATCGACATATCGATCAACTTTGTGATCTGCGGATCGGATTCGTACAGATCCCGCAACTCCTTGCTCATTTTCAGCGCATCTGCCAGCGTGATGTTCAGCTCGTTCGGCACCATCTTGGAGATCGTATCGCGCAGGCTGTAGGGCATATCGTAGGCGCGCCCCACATCCTTGATCACCTGCTTTGCCTTCATGGTTCCGAAGGTCACGATCTGCACCACCTGGTCCTCGCCGTATTTTTCCGTCACGTAATCGATGACAGCCTGCCTTCCCTCCGGCATGAAGTCCACGTCGATATCGGGCATAGACACACGCTCCGGGTTTAAGAAGCGCTCAAAGATCAGACTGTAATGGATGGGATCAAGCTCCGTGATGTCTAAGCAATAAGACACGAGGCTTCCCGCAGCGGAGCCACGCCCCGGTCCCACTGCGATCCCATGGGTCTTTGCGAAATGGATAAAGTCCCAGACGATCAGGAAATAGTCCACATAGCCCATTGTCTGAATGGTGGAAAGCTCGTAGTCCAAACGTGATTTAAGTTCGTCCGTGATGTTCTCGTATCGTTTTTTCAATCCCTCCTCGCAGAGCGTGCGCAAATATGCGGCGCTGTCCGGGTATTCGGCAGGGATATCGAATTTCGGGAGCTTTTGGTCATGGAAGATGATATTCACATTACACTGCTCCGCGATCTTATGCGTATTTTCCAGTGCTTCCTTTGCGTACGGGAAGAGCTCTGCCATCTCCTGCTCGGATTTTAAGTAAAACTGTCCTCCCTCATAGCGCATGCGGTCCGGATCGTCCACGGTCTTCTGAGTCTGGATGCACAGCAAAATATCATGCGGCTCCGCATCCTCCGCCTTGATGTAGTGCGAGTCGTTGGTCACCACCATGGGAATGCCGAGCTCCTCGTGAAGCCGCATCACGCCCTGGTTGACCACCCGCTGCTCCGGCAGTCCGTGATCCTGCATTTCAAGATAGTAATCCTCGCCGAAAATAGCGCGGTAACGAAGAGCCGCCTCCTTCGCGCCCTCGTAATCGCCGTGGCGCAGATGAACGGCAACCTCTCCCGCCAGGCAGGCGGACAGGCAGATCACATCCTCGTGAAAGGTTTCGAGCACCTCCATATCCACGCGGGGCTTATAGTAAAAGCCCTCGGTAAAGCCGCGGGTTACGATCTTGGAGAGGTTTTCATATCCCAGATTGCTCTTTGCCAGAAGGATGAGGTGGAAGTATCGCTCCTCCCCCTTTACATTTTCACGGTCGAAGCGACTGCCCGGAGCCACGTAGACCTCACAACCGATGATCGGCTTGATGCCGGCATTTTTACATGCTTTGTAAAAATCGATGGCGCCGTACATCACACCGTGATCGGTGATGGCAAGGCTGTCAAACCCGAGCTCCTTTGCACGCAAAACAAGCTCCGGTATCTTGGCGGAGCCGTCGAGTAAGCTGTATTCTGTATGGACATGCAGGTGAGTGAAGCTCATTTTCTCTCCTTAATTCTTTCAGGATTCTTCGCTACGCTCAGAATGACAATCTACTGATTGCATGTCATTCTGAGGAGCGTAGCGACGAAGAATCCTGCCACTCCATCTGATTATTTACAAAATCCGCAATGTATAGCAGAATCGGGAAGTATTTCTTGACGCCCTCTCTTCTCATTGGGATCACCTCGTGATTCCTGATATAGGAAAAGGTATAATCCTCTCCCTTTTCCGCGAGCATGGTGAGATATTTTTCGAGAAGCGCTCTTGACTCTTCGTGGAGCAGCTTGCCTGCCCTGCCGCGGTTATAGTATTCCAGCGCTTGTCTGTCGTTGTAGTTTTCTTTATTGTAGATCTTGCAGGCCGCCACGCGGTCGCAGAACATCTCGATCACATAGCGCTTGGGCATCTTGCAGCCGACCAAGCCCTTGGTCTTATCCACACTGTAGTCGATCCAGTATTCGAGGTGATGCTTGTTTCTGCCCTTGTGGTGCAGCCAGGCCTCGGTCACGCCGGTGGCCTCGCGCTCCGCATCGTTGGGGCTTCTATTGCCCTGGTAATACTTGGCTCCTCGGGAGAACTCCGTCCAGGTGTATTTGGACAGGTCGTGCATGAGCCCCTGGTAGTAGAGGCCGCAGGCGAAGCAGTTTTTCATGACCTGCAGCTTATGAGCGTTTATTGTTTTAAGATGGGATAGCCATTTCATGATCTTTTTTCCTTTATATTCCTTTAGTTTGATGAATAATTTTCCTTCAATCCTTCGGTGACTGTGACCTGATTGTCGTGGTCGATAAACACGGCCTCGCTGTCATAGGTCTTTAGCAGCGGCAGCGACTTTTCGTAGCCGAGCACGAAGCAGGCGGTGGAAAGGGCATCCGAGACCAGGCCGTTTTTTGAGACGACCGTGACGGATGAAAGGCCGTTTTCCGCCGGGGCGCCGGTTCTGCGATCTAAGATATGGTGGTAGCGAACGCCGTCCTTTTCGATATACTTTTCGTAATCGCCGGAGGTTGAGATGTACAGCGGCGCATCCTTT
>CACZPL010000045.1 GCA_902783015.1 uncultured Lachnospiraceae bacterium | reverse complement strand
TTCGTATTCTCGCCATGTTTATCGGCTATGCCTTCCCAGGCCGCGGTGATCAGGTTCATCAGTTTTTGCCCGTTCAAAAGACCGTCGGAGAGGAGGCACAGATAGGAAAGCAGCAGACCGTCTTCGCGTTTGGAAAACAATATACAGCCCTCCGGTGCTCCCTTCTGATCCATACAGATATAGCTGATATCCGCTTCGTACAGTGTTTTTGCACCCGGATCGAGATAGACCGGAAGGTTGTCAGACGCATTTTCATCGGGCTCCTGCGCTTCTTTCAATTCACGCAGGCGCTCCCGAAAGTCATTCCATCTTTTCGCCGGAACCGAGGATAAGGACTGAATACGTCCCTGCGCCGAAGCGCTTGTAAGGTTTCGTCCGATGTTGTGCAGTGTCACCGTATAAGCTTCCTCTGTCTGTATGACGGGGCAGCCGTTTTTCTCAAAGAATGCCCGGAACACGTCAGCGTCCCCGGTCTCCTCGGGAAGGAGTGCGTAGGATGCCGTGATCTCTTCCGCCTGAAGCCCATGTGCCGCAAGCTTCAAAAGCCTTAGCATCGCCGTTCCGATGCCGAGCCGGCGGCAGGCGGGTACCACATAGATGTAGGAAAGTTCCCACAAACTTTCGGAAGGATTGGCAAGAAGGACCCCGCAGATTTGATCTCCTTCATCCGAAACAGCCCCGATCAGCAGCAGCCGGCCGGAGCTTACGTCTGCCGCAAGATCCTGCGGCAGAAGCTTTTCATAAATATAATATTCTTCCTCGGGAACGATATAGATTTGCATGTGTTTCTTACCTGCACTCCTTTTAGATATTTATACAATATTGGTATTATTCCACTTTCCACTCAAGACCGATCGTCTCCTCTGGGTGATCCTCATCATGCTCCGAAGTCATGAGTGCAATGAATTCTCCGATCTCGCGCAGTATTTTTTTGTCACCGATATTCCCGAGCACCAAGAATTCTCCGTCCGAAAGCCGGACCACCTCACTGTTTTTCGGAAGCTCGGCAGTCAGGATCTTCACAAGAGAGGAAAATCCGCCTTTTGCGGAAAGCCTGAGCATCGGTCTTTTCTCAAACTCGGTGCTGTTTTCCCTTCTTAGTTTCACAAGATATTCAGCGCTCTGAAATCCCGATCTTTTATCCTCAAAACGCCTGTCACCCATACGGAACGCAAACAGGATCGACAGAATAATGACATGCGAAATCGTCGTAAGCGAGTGCCGCGATACAAACTCCGTAAACAGGACGATCACAAAGAACGAGATTGTTAAGATCATTCGCCTTCTGTGCACATCCGGAACCTGTTTTTCCCCATGCCTGGTCACTTCGACCAGCGGATATAAGAACGCAAGGCTCACCAGGATGCGGTGCACGTAATAAAACGGTGTATATGCCGGCGCAAGATCCTGCTTTATGCTGAAGTAGACCGGAAAAAACAGATTGCATATAAACAGCACTGTCACAACCGCCATGGGTATGATCATCATCTTGTAATGTCTTTTTAGGTGATCCGGACTCTGATAAATGGAATAATCCGCATACAACAGCCACTGGCGCACCAGAAATACCGCGATCGCTTCCTTCATGGTCATCAGGATAAGTACCCATTTGTCAGCTCCCGACACCGTGATCGTTCCCTTTTGCAAAAGCAAACAGAAAATCTCACAAAAGGCCTCGGTAACGATCGCCGAAAACACGCTCCAAAAATACATGATCCGAAGATTCTTTTTTTTGCGATCCGAAATCTCAGCCTTTGTCATCCTTCTTCCCTCCTGCTGCCGAACAATACCTTTTCTCCCTTCAACCCCGGAAAGAAATAGGCTGCAAGCTTTTCTGCCGAAACATCATTTCTGGGAATCAGGATCTCCGTATCATCCGAGTATTTTTCAAGTACCCGGTTTGCCGTAAAGTTGAGCATATATGCCAGATCCTTTTTTGCCTCCGGACCGACATTGATCAAAAGCTCAATGCGAAGCCGACCGCTCGCAGTCCTGTGCACGAGAAGCAGACCGTCAATCCGTCCGTCCGTTTCCGTATAGCAGGACACATCGCAGTCAAACCAATCCATGGGAAGGGCATTTAAATCCTCCGTTGTCTCGCGTCTTCCGTAAAAAAGACAGTTTAGCAATCCTCTCTTGAAAACGCGCGCATCCAACTCCGAAAGATCCCGTATGTATTTCGGGGTCTTCATTTTTTTCGAGATGGGGAGCTTTGCGATGTCCGACACTGTGACCGTAACCTGTTTCGCTTCCCTCATCTCGGTCGTAAAGCCGTTTTCCGAAAAGACAGCTTCCTTTTCACATGCAAGTTCAAAGGATGTTTGCCTGATCTCATTCTCGTCCGTATCTTTTTTGTATTCCGCAAATAGTTTTTTTGCCTGATCCCCGTCGGCGTTCAGCTGCATCAGGCGCGACTCCGTGTCGCGCTCCTCGTCATCCGAATGGATCAGCTCCCAGATCATTGTAGCCTGAGGCTTTCCGCCATCGTCTGTCAGCGCCATGCCGCGATAGTAAACGCGCCCGATGTTCTCCATCATATCCGCATCCACCAGCGTTACAAACTTATCTGCGTTTTCAAGATTAATCTCTTCTAAGCCCATAAGATCTCCGTGATCAATTCAGTGCTGTGATCACATCCTGCAATGTGATCTCGTTTTCCAGTATGCGAAGCAAAAGATCCATATACAGATCCGCCATGGCTGTCGCAGTACCCATACTTATATTTACCTGCTCATACAGCGCATCCTCCGACAACCCGATTGAAAGCGGTGTCGTCAGTTTATATACCAGGAATGAACGGTCCTTATCAATACTGTAGCTTCCCGCAGGAACTTTGAAATTGATATAGGACATCGCCTCAAACAATTCACCGATCCGTTCGGTGTCAAGCTCATCGGCTATGGTGATCACAGCCGTAAAATACTGCACTTCAGCCTCCTCGGAGGACACGGGCAAAAAGCAAAACTCACCGATCGCCTCCTCACCGCCAAAGCCTATGCCGTCAAGCACCACATTTAACACCTCGGGGGCATCCTGCTCCTCCGGAGCTGCAAGCTGCGCTGCGATCAGGTGCTCCTGCATCTCGCCGCCTATCTTTTCAAGCACGTTATGTCTCTTATTCATCAATTCTTCTATATTCACAATTACACCTCCTAACGTCCTGCCATTCTTCTCGCAAGAAGATAGGGCGACGGTATTTGTTCTTCCTCATTGTATGGCAAGCCGAAGCTCTTGATCAACTGTATATATCCGTTCTTTTCGTTCTCCGTGATCCCCTCCGGCGGCCCGTATAGCTTCTTGCATATGAAATCCGCATATCTGCGGGCGATCTGGTCGCAGGCCGTAATGACATCGGCATAACCCAGGCTTGCGGCAAGCTTCCTGCGCATTCGCTCCCGGAAATCTTCCTTATCCACGATGATTCTTCCTCTTGACTCTACCTTACGGATCTCGCGCTCCACCAGAGTTTTTACGTCAAAGAATTCGTCAAACATCTTGTCACGCACCTTGCCGAGCCGCACCACATCCCAGATGCCGTACAAAAGTCCGACAGCGGTACCTCCGAAGGAGATCAGTGATCCGAGCCCCGGAACGAACACACCCGCCATGGAAATACTGCTCGAAAGCACCTTTCCAACCGCCGATACCTTCTTGTACTTGTTCATCCGCCTGGAAAGGTTCAGCATGTTCTGTTCATATTTAAGCTCTTTCGAGATTTCTTTATACTCATCTTCACTGACAGGATGATCAAAGGCCTGATTCCTTTTTTGCTCCAGGAAATACTGTGCCTTTGTCGTATTATGCCCGTCCATAAAGGAGGTTGTCAGCTTATAGGATGAGAGCATCACGCCCATACCTGCCGTCACGGCCGTTGCGGCTTTCAGCCCCGTGGACATCGCGACCTCACCCGCTTTTTCCACGCTCTGCGTTGCCTTTAAGGCATTACCCTTTTCAACGCCCTTCCATACGGTCGTTGCAATCCCGCCCAGTGATTGCAGGATTCCCGCAACACCGGCCGCAAGATCCCCCTTGTGCATATTGTCCTTCGTCTGAGACAGATGCCAGATCGCAAAGGCCGAGGATGCGATCTGTGCAAGCCCCGAGATAACGGTCGCGTTTATCGCGCCCGAATAAAACTCGGGACGCGCCATCGCCGAATCAGACAGATGCCATTTCACATCGATAAAAGGAATCTTCTCAATGCCCTTTGTCACAAAATTATAGGCGGTAGGGGTGAAGCTCAGGGCTCCGCCGCCCACTGTGGAAAGCTGGGAGTATCCGTCCACGGCATCCTGCATCAGCATGTCCGGTCTGTTCTGAACCACATCCGTCTGCTTCATATATCCATGTTTGTTGACTCCGGGGAGCATATCTTCGCCGATGGCATTATCCGCATCGATCAAGACCTTCAGATCCTCTTTCGTGAGATCGGCAAGCTCCTTTGCTTCGGCCTCCAGTGTTTTCTTCTTTTCTTTGTCCTGCTCTTTTTGACAGGCGATCAGTTTATCTCGATAGGCCTGGGTACTTCCGTAAAAACGGTAAAGGGCATCGTTACGCGACTGAAGCCTTTGCTCCCTCGTCTGAATAACCTCCTTCGGCAGCTTGACCCCGGAAAGATTGTCGCCCGATTCTTTCTTATCTTTTTTCTCTTTCTCTTCTCTTTCCTTCAGCCTCTGCTCCGCCGCCCGGGCACCCATGTGACAATCCCGCACCAGGTCCTTATACTCCCTGTTCACCTGCATAGCCTCGGACAGCTTATGCATGTAGACATAGGTTCCGGTGGCATGGTCCGCCACTTTAAGCTTTGTGGAGAGCATGACACTCTTGAACTTATCAAGGTCCGGCACATATGTGGTCTGAGACCGGTATACATCAATATAGTTCGGGATCTTTCTCTTTCCGTTCTCGATCAGATAGTAGATGAACAGCCTCTCCCGCTTGGTCTTGTGAAAGAGCTCCGAGATGATGTCCCCGTGATGGTTTCTCACCTTGAACAATCTGCCCACCAGGCCCGCGTTGTTATAATTCCGGATAAACCAGCGGTCGATCCGCTCCACGGCCACCAGCTGTTCCTCGGTAAGCCCCGTGTCGATCTCCTCTTTGGAAAGAGCTTTCTCCTTCTTTTTCCTCTCGTCAAGCTCCTCCGCGTAAGCTCTCACACTGTCCGTGTGCATATCCGCAACCAGATGTCCGTCCTCTTCCTTTTCCGCCTGATCAAGGAGCTTGTTTTGAAGC
Source organism: uncultured Lachnospiraceae bacterium (assembly GCA_902783015.1). GTDB lineage: Bacteria > Bacillota > Clostridia > Lachnospirales > Lachnospiraceae > Coprococcus_C. The sequence goes on along the minus strand of CACZPL010000045.1, from coordinate 3,142 downwards.
TTGTAATATTCATATTCTCTTATAACGGCACCGACCTCGGAGGACCAGTCCTTTTCGTCGCGCGTTGCCTTGTATATCTCGATATCCCGTGCGTAAACCTCAAACAGGCTTGCCTTGTCCCGAATATTCTCGCGCTCGCGCGCCTCCTGGAATGCAAAGTGTTTCTTCCATTTTTTTAAGTTGCCGCCCAGTTCACGGATGCGTTTTCCGGCTTTTTTGATCTCCTCCGGAGATGCACCGACGGTCACGCTCTTGTCCGGTCTGATCCTAAGTCCCTGCCCGCCCGATATCTTGTCGTATTCGTTATAGAACAGGGTGCATAATCTTCTTAGTAAAAAGGCAGCCTTTCTCCGGTCCACGCCCTTTTGCGTATAACGGATCGTGCTTTCATGCAGGTCGATGTAGCACTGTGCCGTCTCCGACACAAGCATTATGGCCTCCATGAGCATACCGTTTGATACCTTTTCTCCCTTGCGAATCCTGTTTGCAACACTCTGCATATGCCGGCTCGCATACCGCATCTGCTGAAAGGACGCCGAGCCCTTTTCCTCCTGGTTGAGCAGCATCGCGATACAATCCACATCTCCCACCTGATAGGAAATATAATGCTCCATCTTAAAGAACAGGTCGCGCAGCGCCTTGTCTTTTAAATCCTTGGATGCCTGCGCCGGGTCAGCCTTCGACTTTTGCGTCCGCATGGCCTCCTGTCCCTCCGGCGGAAGCCCAATCTCCTTTAAGCGGAATGACATCGGCGCTTCCTGTTTTTCCTCAACCAGAGATTGCTCGAGCTGCACATCCTGAGCTTCCTCGGCATCGAGCGCATTTTTGATCCTTGTCTGTCTTTCCGCAGACTGCTGTTCCTGATCCTCTTGCTCGTCTCCGATGCTTAAGGAAATATCAAGCTGCGAAATCTCCTCCAGCTGGGAATCTACAGAAATACGTTCCTGTTGTTCTTCCTGTTGTTTGTTGATCTGTTTGTTCGGCATCCGGCTTTCTCCCCCCTGTCAGTTTATATATAATAAGCCATTTCCAGGATCACGATCTCTGATTGCGGTTCTCCGAGTGTATCCCGAAGTTTGCGGATCCTCTCTTCCCCTGCCGCCTGGATCGTCAATGTTTCAAGGGAAGGGTCCTGCACGGCAGCAAAAAGCCGCGCGGACATCCGTTTCATATAGTCGGTCAAATCATCTCCGGCGGGTTCTGCGTCCATGATGAACTCACCCGTATCCGTCCTTCTCAGTGCCTGATCTCCCACGGGTTTCTTTCCCTTGGCAAGCTTCATGATATGACTGTTTTCCATCAACTGCATTGTATCGTAGGTAAAGAGTGTCTCGCTGTCGCAAAGCGGAAGAAATCCGTTTGCGGAGGCAAAACGGAACGATGCAAGCAATCCGGCTGCAGATTCGCTCATCTCGCGGAATAAAACCGTTTTCACACCCGCCTGCTTCATGCTCTCTATGCCTTTTCTTATAAGCGCGGAACCGATCCCGCCTTCCCGGCATTCCTTTTCAACCGTCACATAGTGAAGCTGTACCGTTTTCGGCAACGCCTCAAACAGCGTAAACACGCAGGCGCCTTTCACCTTGCCCTTCTTCAGCGCACCGTACACAAAATACGGTACATCGGAAAGCTCCGGAAGGATCTTTTCCGGAAACAGCAGGGAGAGGTTCTCCCTGTCCACGTTGATCCTTTTCAGTTCCCAATCCTTTCTCATTTACTCCTCCGTTCGTATTATCGCAGATAATCGCAGAAAAGCCTTTGATATACCACAGTTTTCGGGTATATCAAAAGCTTTTATAAGCGCAAAAATATTATATAATCATCACTTCTCTCAGTCAAGGATTACCTCTCTTCTGAAAATACTTAACCCAATACGGATTCTCTTTGTCAAAGATTTCCTTTTGTTCAGCGGTAAGCTTGTCCGGATAGTCCGTCATCAGGTCAAAGACCGTTTCCTTATCAAAAGAAAACCTGTGCCCTCCGCGGTCCTCTTTTTTCCACCAGATAACATCACTTCGCTTTTTCTTATAGAAATATCTGTCACCGCCCGAAGTCAACATTCGCTCCTGATCTTCGCGGGCAATCCTTTCGCGCTCAAGAGCTTCTTCTTTTTTCTGTCGTTCCCTTTCCGAAGCGATTTTCTCGAATGCTTCGACTTCACTTGCTTCCAGAGCGTAGTACGTGTCTATATAATCATACGCAGACCCTATATGGTATTCTTCGGACTCAATAAGATAGTATTCACCCGCTTCATTCTTATATACAGATCTGGTAGTCCTATTGTAACCCTCATTTACATCAATGCAAAACTGAAACTCAACTTTCCCGTTGGTAGAATCAACTTTCTTCATATTCTTTTATTCTCCTTTATACGGAAGCGTAAAGCTGCAGCGGGGATATCCGGGGCAGCCCCAGAACTCGCCGTATCTTCCGTTTCGAAGCTTCATTCTTCTGCCGCAAAGCTTACAGAGCGGGATCTGTTTTTCGCCTGCCTCAAAGAGCTCGGTATCCCTCTGCAGATACTCGTACACCTGTTGTGTCATCCGACAGTCCGCGAGAGCCCTGTGCGCACCCTCTGTGGAGATCCCGTAGTGTGCGGCAAGATCCGTCATCCTGTGATGTGCCATCTCGGGCAGGCATTTGCGGGCAATATACAGTGTATCGAGAAAATCGTTATCCGGGATTGCGCCGAGAGACTCCCTTGCATCCCGGTAAATGAATTTCAGGTCAAAGGCAATGATGTTGTGTCCGACAAGCGGAAGCTCGCCGATAAAGTCAAAAAACTGCGGGAGAACTTCCGAAAAAACAGGCGCATCCTCCACCATGTCATCATAGATTCCGTTTACGGCGCTTGCGCCCTCGGAAATATGGCACTGTGGGTTGACTAAGGTGTCAAACTCGTCCGTTACGACATGATCTTTAACCTTGAGTGCCGAAATTTCTATCACCTTGTCCTTATACGGAGATATGCCGGTTGTCTCCAGGTCAAAAACAATATAGTCCGATGCAAATGTATTCAGGCGTTTTCCCTCTTTGTTGCAAAGCATGATTTCATTTCCTCCTTAAAATCTGCTTAACTGATTCAAATACTATGCCCTAACTAAGGCAATGTCAAGAAGTCGGATTATGAAATAAAAAAATG
>CACZPL010000044.1 GCA_902783015.1 uncultured Lachnospiraceae bacterium | reverse complement strand
TTTCGGAGAAGGTATTTTGTTACTTATGGGGTGTAGCAAAAAACTATAATGTATTGGGGGGTTACAAGTATTATTATACGCAAACGCTCTCAAAAGTGTGCCTAAACATTTTACTATTTTCAAAAATGTTTTGTGCAATTCGACATCTGCGTTTTTGGTGTTTTTTACGCCAAGGGCCGTTTTTGTGCAAGTTGCACAATTACTCAATACTGTTTTCAGCACCTTCTTCAAACAAAGCCTCGAATTCAGGGCGATCTATGCGTTCCTTCTCGAGAAGAAGATTTGCGGACTTGTGCAAAACGTCCATATTGGTTGTGATGATCTCCTTGGCCTTCGCATAGCATTCGTCGATGATGCGACGTACTTCCTTGTCGATCATGGTTGCCACCTTCTCACTGTAGGTGCGTGCATGGCCGAGATCTCTGCCGAGGAAGACCTCCTCGCTCTCGGTCTCGTAGTTGATCAGGCCGACCTTTTCAGACATACCGTATTTGATGACCATGGCCTGTGCCGTCTGGGTTGCCTGCTTGATATCCTGGGATGCGCCCGTGGTGATATCGCCGAAGATCAGTTCCTCCGCGATACGTCCGCCGAAGCTCACCATGATATCCTGCAGCATCTTCTTCTTTGTCAGGAATACGTTGTCATTTTCCGGAAGCGGCATGGTATAGCCGCCGGCTCCGCGCCCGTTCGGGATGATGGACACAATGTGCACCGGTCCGACCTCGGAGAGCAGGTGGAAGAGGATCGCATGGCCCGATTCGTGGTATGCGGTAATCTTCCGCTCCTTCTCGGGCACGAGACGGCTCTTCTTCTCGCCACCGATTCCGATCTTCACAAAGCTCTTATCCACATCCTCCTTCTTGATGAAGGCGCGGTCTTCCTTTGCTGCCGCGATGGCAGACTCGTTCATCAGGTTTTCGAGATCCGCACCAGCAAAGCCTGCGGTGGTTCTCGCGATCTCATGCAGGTCCACATCATCCGCAAGCGGCTTGTTTCTCACATGAACCTTTAAGATCTCCTCACGCCCCTTCACATCCGGACGACCCACCATGACCTTACGGTCAAAGCGGCCGGGACGCAGGATCGCGGGATCTAAGATGTCCACGCGGTTTGTTGCCGCGAGCACAATGATACCTTCATTATTGTTGAAACCGTCCATCTCCACGAGCATCTGGTTCAAGGTCTGCTCGCGCTCGTCATGACCGCCGCCGAGACCGGAACCACGACGTCTTGCCACGGCATCGATCTCGTCGATGAACACGATACACGGAGAGTTCTTCTTTGCCTCGTCAAACAGGTCACGCACACGGGATGCACCGACACCCACAAACATCTCAACGAAGTCCGAACCGGAGATCGAGAAGAAGGGAACGCCGGCCTCGCCGGCCACGGCCCTTGCAAGAAGTGTCTTACCTGTACCCGGAGGGCCCTCAAGGAGCACACCCTTCGGGATCCTTGCGCCGAGCTTGTTGTATTTTTCCGGAGATTTTAAGAAATCCACGATCTCCGCCATATCTTCTTTTTCTTCCTCAAGACCTGCCACATCCTCAAAGGTGATGTGGTTATCCTCCTTGGTCTGCATATGGGCACGGCTCTTGGAGAAGTTCATGATCCGGCCGCCACCGCCGCCGGAGCTGCCGCCGCCGGGCGCGCCGCCCATCATGAGCGCAAACAGGAAAATGAGGATCACGATCGACACGATGATCGGCAGCCAGGTAAACAATGCGCTCTGCCTGGTCACATCGTGCAGACTCATATTGATGGCACCGTCACCGTACTTTAAAATGATGTCCTGTACCGCATTTACATCCGACACATAAAACTGCTTTACCGTGTTGTCACCGCGATTTGTGTAATTCACATATCCGGTCGGAGTTTCGGGGTTCTGATAAATCTCCACCTCCGCAATCGCATTCGCAGTCACCTGCGCCTGGAAATCATCGATCGTATAGCTGGTATCCGGTCTGCTCCCGCGGTTCTGCATCCATACCACAATGCAAAATCCGACAAAGAACAGGATCATATAAAAACCGAGACCCCTTTTCAAACTGTTTTTCATGACTTTGGTTTATCCTTTCTACTCTTCTATCACTCCGATGTACGGCAGATTTCTGTATTTTTGCGCACAGTCAAGTCCGTAGCCTACCACGAAACGATCCGGGATCTCAAAACCGGTGATATCCGGCTCGATATCCGCCACACGGCGCGCGGGCTTATCCAAAAGTGTAACGACCTTGAAGCTCGCGGGATTTCTGCGATATAAAAGATCCACGAGATAGGACAGCGTGCGTCCGGAGTCCATGATATCCTCCACCAGGATCACGTCACGCCCTTCGATCGGCTCATCCAAGTCCTTGACCAGCTTAACCACGCCCGTGGACTGTGTGCCGTTTCCGTAGCTTGAAACCGACATGAAATCCAGCGTCACGGGAACGGTCATGCGCTTTGCGAGCTCACACATAAAGAACACGCTGCCCTTTAATACGCCGATCATATGCACTGTCCTGCCTTCATATTCCTGGGAAAGCTGTTCCGCGATCACCGCGATCCTCGCCTCCACCTGATGTTCATCCAAAAGAACGCCTATTTTTTCCGCCATACGTCACCATCCTCCTTACGATCTTTATACTCAAGTATCAAAACTGTTTTTGTTTCCTCCGAAATGCGATAGCCCTCGCTGCCGCGAAGCCCGATCGCCCACAGGATCTCGCCGCCGCATGCAACCACCGGCCAGCCTTCTCGTCTGTCCCTGTCGATCTTTGTATCGATAAAAATGCGGGACAGTTTTTTCCTGCTCCCCTTCACGGAAAAGATGAGTTCATCTCCGTCCTCGGGTGTCCGGACACATAAAGTACCTTTTATTTTATCATAATCAAAGAATTTCGTATATATATTTTTTTCAAATCCCGACGTTTTTTTCTCTGTCAGAGTTGCCGTCAGAGTCGAACCGTCCGGCAGGGTTATAACCCCCGGAATCTCAAGCGCCGACCGAAACCGCACGTTTTCTCCGTCGGCTTGTCCGCGCAAAAAAGCGAGCCTGTCATAGTTCTTTTTCACCGTGATCCGATAGGGGAGATGTACCTCTTTCCCGGTTTCCCCGCGCATAAGCGCAAGGCAGGCTTCGATATGGCGCTCGGTGATATCCTTCTTCGCGCCGCCGCAGACCGCGATCATCTCGTAGATCATGCGCTTTTGAAGGATTCCCGGATAGGTCAGCACGCGGGAAACGATCAGTTCTCCCCGATTTTCTTCCGTGCTCCGGCATGCTTCAAGCGCCTGTGCCGTCATCTCAGCGAGATAGGCATCGGTCTCGGAAAGTGCCTCGGAAAGCCTTGCGATATGGCCGACCGCGCCGCTGTTAACCTCGCAGAGCCCCGGAAGCACCTGATGGCGGATCCGGTTCCTGTCGTAGCCTATGTCGGCGTTGGTACTGTCTGTGCAGTAGCTTTCTCCCTTTTCTGCCAGATAATCCTCGATCTCTTCCCTGGTAAGGCATAAAATCGGTCGGATCACTGCGCCGCGCTTCGACGGGATCCCTGTCATGCCGTGCAGACTGCTGCCCCTTGCCATATGAAACAGCACGGTTTCCGCCACATCATTTTGATTGTGCGCCACGGCGATATAGGAAGCGCTCCGCGCCTGTCTGATCTCCTCAAATATCCCGTACCGAAGCTCTCTGCCCGCCTCCTCCTCGGAAAGCCCATGCTCGCTTGCAAATGCAGGTGCATCCACATATCTCGTCTCAAGCAAAACACCGTAGCGTTCGCAGAGCGCCTGCACAAAGTGCACATCCCTGTCCGCCTCCGCGCCGCGGATCCCGTGATGCACATGCACGGCCGTGATGGGAAATGCTTCGTCTGTCCCGTAGAGCGCCCGGAGCAGTAAAAAAAGTGCCACGGAATCCGCACCCCCGGAGAGTCCGATCAGAATCCCGCCGGGTGCGGGAAGCATGCCCTGCACATCGATATAGTTTTTCACCTTCTGCTCTGTCTGTACCACGCACTTCTCCTTCTATGAAGAAAAAGGACGGTTCTTTCGGAACCGCCCCACTTTACCCGTTTTATTCATTGGGCTTGATCACGATCTCATCGGGATAAACCAGCCCAAGCTTATCCTTTGCCACATCCTCAATGTATTGATTGGTCTGCATGTAGCTTGCCTCGGCATCCAGACGGACACTTTCCTGCTTTACTTCCTCCAGGCGCTGCTCCAGGATATACTCATTTTCCGCAAGGGCACGGCTTTCCTTTTTCAGCGCCATGGTCCTTGTGACTGCAGCAAGGCATACGACAACAACAGCCACAACGATCAGCAAAGAAGCGATCGGCGACTGCCGTCTGCTTGATTTTTTTCTTCTTCGGTTTCTTCTTGCCATACGAACCCGCTCTTTTCGATAGATAGTGATATTTTACCCTTATTTCGGCACTTTATCAACCTTTTTAGGGGAAAATGCGGATTTTTGGCATTTTTCACAAAAAAGCTACAGATAGCGGAACATTTCCTTTGCATCTTCCTTTTTTGTGCTCTCCGTGATGAGCAGGACCTCCGCCTTTACGGTTTTGTTTCCGAAGGCGATCTCGATCACGTCGCCGACCTTGACATCGTAGGATGCCTTGACCACCTTGTCGTTGACGGATACGCGGCCCGCATCGCAGGCCTCATTTGCCACGGTGCGCCGCTTGATCAGGCGGGACACCTTCAAATACTTGTCTAATCTCACGATAATCTCCTTATTACGCGAAGAGGGACAACCCGGTTCGGATTGTCCCTCTTTGCTAAATACTATCGATTAGTTGATAGCATCCTTTAAAGCCTTACCTGCCTTAAACTTCGGAGCCTTGGATGCCTTGATCTTCATGGTCTCGCCTGTTCTCGGGTTTCTGCCCTCTCTTGCAGGTCTTGTAGCTACTTCGAAGGTACCGAAGCCAACGAGCTGAACCTTCTCGCCCTTCTTCATCTCTGCTGTTACAGTATCAATGAAAGCCTTTACAGCCTTCTCAGCCTCAGTCTTCTTAAGACCGCTCTGCTCAGCGATGCTTGCAACTAACTCACTCTTGTTCATCAAACTAATCCTCCTAAAATTCGTATTGCGATTGCCTGGCATTATAGCAATCATCATCTGATTATCGGCATCCTGAAAAAATGCCCAAGTACCTTTATACTATTTTAAGGCCTGTTTGTCAAGCAAATAATGGCTTAAATACACGTTTTCGGGCAAAGCCTACGTTTCCACCATGGTGTGTCCGGTCTTGATGATCCCGCGCGGCAGCGCATCCTTGGAATTCTTCCACGGCGCATCCTGATTTCGATAATCAAATTTGTCTATAAACCAGGAAATGTCCTCGTTTACGCGCTTCATACCCGCGAAATAAACCTCATTTAACAGGCTGATAAACTCCTCCTGCTTGCTTCCGAGCTCAGATGCGGCCGCCTCATAGAGCATGCCGTAATGGTGCGTGCAAAAACCCTTGCAGTCTTTGATCATTTCTTTAAATTCCGGCTCTTTCTTCCACATATGAAAGATCGTGCCGATGTACCGTTCAAAGATCCTGTCCACCCGCTCGCACACGAAGCAGCTCTTCTCAAGCTCCTTGATATACGAAATGAGGGGTGCATCCCCGTCGCTTTTCCTCGAAAGAAAACCGCTTTTTGCCGCCGGTCCCTTTTCCGCAAGCTTTTCCATATCGGCGATGGTCTTATCCGTATGAGTTTTCAGCATGAGTGCCAGGCCCAGACGGTTCTTATTCGCATAGAGCTTTCGCAGGTGCTCCGGGCAAAAGCCCAGCTTATCCGTGACCGCGCGATTGTCATCCTCCATATAGCTCGGCCCCATGGTAAACTCGATCGCGCTCTGCTCAAGGTCGCGCCACATCAGGCAGAGCGGACACTCACAGTCCGCAGCAAAAGCGTCGTGCACGGGAATGGTATATAATTGTTCCGCCATAGCATTCTCCTTTATCCTATCTTTGCCACCGCGCCCACCGCGTAAACCAGCAGGAAAGCAACGATATCGGTTACCACAATGGTGGCGCCCACCGGCGTACCGCACATGATCGCGATCAGCATCCCTATTATAGCACAGACCACGGAGATGATGACAGAGCAAATGATCACCCCACGGAAGTTTTGCACCAGTCGCATGGATGTTAAGGCCGGAAAGATGATAAAGGCCGAGATGAGCATCGAGCCGACCAGGTTCATGCCGAGTACCACAATGACCGCTATGATGACTGCGATCAGCAGATTATAGAGATTTGCGTGCACCCCGGTGGCGCGCGCAAAGTTTTCGTCGAAGGTGACGGCAAAGATGCGGTTGTAGAATACCACGAAGACCGCGATCACCACGACGGAGATCACGGCGCAGTAAACGACATCCTTCACCGAAAGCGTCAGAATGGAGGTCGAGCCGAACAGCGTGGAGCACACATCGCCCGACACGTTGGCCGACGCGGAAAACACGTTCATCAAAAGATATCCGATGGCAAGAGAACCCACCGACAACATGGCGATCGCCGCATCTCCCTTGATCTTTGCCTTCTGGCCGGCTTTTAACAGCAGCACCGCCGTGACAAGCGTGACCGGAAAGACAAGCAGGTTGTTGTTGGAAAGCTTCATGACCGTTGCCACCGCCATCGCGCCGAAGGCCACATGGGAAAGGCCGTCCCCGATAAAGGAGTAGCGTTTCAAGACAAGCGTCACCCCGAGCAGCGAGGAACAAAGCGCGATCAGGACGCCGACAATGATGGCGTTGCGCACAAAATCATATTGTAAATAATCAGCTAATGACATAAGTACCTCTATTTAAACATTTTCCAGGCGTCGCTCTTTTTGTACTCCTCTACGGTTCCGAAGAACTGACGCTCCTTGTCGATATGCAGAATATGACTCGCCTGCTCCACGGCCTCCCGGATGTCGTGCGAGATCATGATGATCGTGATGGGCTCCGTTCCTTTTTCCGGATTCCCGCGATTCAGGCGTTTGATGAGCTCATAGAATTCCGACGTCACACGCGGATCAAGCCCCGTGACGGGTTCATCCAAAAGGAGCATCTTGCTGGTCGCGCAGAGCGCTCTTGCAAGGAGCACACGCTGCTGCTGCCCGCCCGAGAGATTGCGGTAGCTCTTGTCCGCCAGCTCCGAGATGGACATGCGCTCCATGTTCTTTTTCGCGCGCGCCTTTTCCTCCTTGCCGTAAAACGGCCGGTGGCCGAGCCTCGACAGATTTCCGGAGAGCACAACCTCCCGCACGGAGGCAGGGAAGTCCTTCTGGACCACGTTCATTTGCGGCAGGAAACCGATTTCGCTACGCTTGAGACCATCGCAGAGTTCAATGCTCCCGGATTTGGGCGAAAGCAGCCCGGCCAGCCCGCGCAAGAATGTGGTCTTGCCGGAACCGTTGCGCCCGATAATGCAGAGGTAATCCTCTACGTTCACCTCGTAGTCCAGGTCGCGAACAATGTCCTTGCTCCCGTAGCCCAGAGTCAGTTGGCGGCATTTAATCAGAGGGGTTGGTTCGTTCATTCTTCTTGTCATGCCCGCCTGGTCCTATCGGCCTTTGGCCTCCAGGATGACTGGGCATCTCCTTTTTTTTCGCTTTCTACCTAAACGCTTTCTTCAGAATATCCAGATTTGACTGCATAATCGACAGGTAGTTGGCACCGGCCTCTGCCTGGGCGTCCGTCATGGACTGCATGGAATTCAGGGTCAGCACCTGCGCTTCTTTGGATTGCTTACTGGCTTCGAGAATGGCTCGGGCAATCTTGCCGTCACTGCCGTCGATGGTAAAAATGGCGGGCAACTGCAGGGAGTCCATTTTCCCCGCAAGGAAGGCCACCGTCTCAAAGCTGGCCTCGCTTTCGGCGGAACAGCCTACAAATGCGGCGTAGTACTTGATTCCGTAATCGTCCACCAGGTAGCGGAAGGGGAATCGGTCGCCAAACAGGATGGTCTTGCGGGTTGCTTCGTCAATGGCGCTGCGGAATTGGGCATCCAGCGCGCTGACCTTGGCAATATAGAGGGCCGCATTCATGCGGTATTCCGTGGCGTGGGCCGTATCCTGTTTTGAAATGGCCTCTGCAAGGGCCATCACCAGAATCTCTGCATTCTTCAGCGAAAGCCAGACATGCTCATCGTTTTCAGGCGCTTCGGCGTGTTCGTGATGCTCTCCGGTCCCTGAGCCTGTCGAAGGGTCGGCCTGCATGCCTTCTACGACTTCCTCTTCTTTAACCCGGTTGCCAAGGGCCTTCATCAGGTTTACCTCGATGCGGCCAGCTTTCGGGGTGGCTTCCAGGGCCTTTTCGACCCATTCATCGGATTCACCGCCCACGTAAACGACCATGTCGGCGCTTGCGATGGTGGCGATGTCCTTGGCCGAGGGCTTGTAACTGTGCAGGTCCATGCCGTTCTTGACCAGCAATTCAAGATTCAAAGAGTCGGTGCGGTCCCCCAGAATGTTCTGGATCCAGTCGTATTGCGGGTAGGTGGTTGCAACAACGGAAATCTTTTTCGGGGTGGGGGAGTCGCTTTTGCAGGCCACAAGCAAAAGCAATGCGCAAATGGCAAAAAGGCGGATAAGAGAGAATCTAAGCATGGCGCAAACATCCTGCACAACGGCCAAGCAGTACTGATTGCTGCTGGTCAAGTTCAAAACCCTTGATGCGCTGGAGTGAAAGTTGCAGCATCTTGAGGGCGGGTCCATCCAGGTGGAAAAACTTCCCGCATTCCTTGCAGACCAGGTGCATTTTCGCCTGGCACTTGCCGGGGCCCGTGTAGCGGTACTGAAGTTCCTTGTTCTCCTCGGCACCCACAATTTGCACAATACCCATTTTTTCCAGACGGGAGAGGTTCCTGTAGATGGTGCTCAGTGAGACGGACGGCAGGTTCTTGGCAATATCCGACGCCTTGAAAATGCGGTCGGGGTTATTGACCATATAGTCCATAATGACTTGTCGCGTTTGCGTTTTGTATTCCATTTCGACTCCAAAATTGCGACTCATTCGCAAATTCAAATATAGTAAAGAAAACCCGCCGCGGCAACTTGCCGGGCGGGAGGTTCTATGATAAATGTGTTGGCCTTTGATTAGAAGCTGAACACGGTTTCGACACCGAAGCGCAGCGCGTTGTCGTCTTCGTTGTCCTGGATGGGCATGTCCACCATACCGAAGGC
>CACZPL010000043.1 GCA_902783015.1 uncultured Lachnospiraceae bacterium | reverse complement strand
GCAGGCAGACCTGGTGCTTGCCACCGATCCGGATGCGGACCGTCTGGGCGTTTACGTGAGAGATAAGGAAGGCGAGTATCATTGCCTGACCGGAAATATGTCCGGAAGCCTTCTTGCGGAATATGAGCTGTCGCAGATTCAGGCGACACGCGGGATCCCGGAGGACGGCGCGCTGATCAAGTCCATCGTGACCACCAATCTGGTGAACGGCATGGCGAGAAAGTACGGTGTGCAGCTTCTGGAGGTGCTCACAGGGTTTAAATACATCGGCCAGAAGATGCTGGAGTTTGAGACAAAGAAGAACGGAACCTATCTGTTCGGCTTTGAGGAGAGCTACGGCTGTCTGATCGGCACCTACGCAAGAGATAAGGATGCGATCGTTGCCACCATGGCATTGTGCGAGGCAGCAGCCTACTATCGCGGCAAGGGCATGACCCTCTGGGATGCCATGATCGATATCTACGAGAAGTACGGCTACCATGTGGACAAGATCGAAACCCTCACCATGAAGGGCATTGAGGGCGCTGAGAAGATCAAGAGCATCATGGATCAGTTAAAGGAGCACACACCCAAGGAGATCGCAGGTCTCGAGGTGCTGTGGGCGAGAAACTACGACAACGACACCGCCACCAATATGAAGAACGGTGCGATGCTGCCGACGCAGCTTCCGAAGTCCAATGTGGTTTACTACGAGATGGAGGGTGATGCATGGCTCTGCGTGCGTCCGTCCGGAACCGAGCCGAAGATCAAGTTCTACTACGGCATCGTGGGTAAGAGCATGGAGGATGCCGAGAAGAAGGCGGAGGAATTCAAAGAGCAGCTGTTACATATGATTGACACAATGCTTTAAAAATAAAGGGGGCGGTTACGTGGTTACCATTTCACTCTGTATGATCGTGAAAAATGAAGAAGCGATCCTGTCGAGGTGTCTTGATTCCGTTGCGGATCTGATGGACGAGATCATCATTGTGGACACGGGCTCCTCGGATGGAACAAAGGAGATCGCGAAAAAGTACACCTCCAAGGTGTTTGATTTTACATGGATCGACGACTTTTCGGCGGCAAGGAATTTTGCATTCTCCAAGGCAACCATGGACTACATCTATTCTGCGGACGCGGACGAGATGCTGGATGAGGAAAACCGCGAACGCTTCAAAAAACTCAAGGAGGTTCTGCTTCCCGAGGTGGAACTGGTTCAGATGAAATATGTGACCCAGGGAGCCGAGGATGCGGTGCAGAACGTGAAGAAGGAGTATCGTCCCAAGCTGTTCAAGCGTCTGCGCGAGTGGACATGGATCGATCCGGTACACGAGACCGTGCGCACCGATCCGGTGGTGTATGACAGCGAGGTTGAGATCCAGCACATGCCGGTCACCTTCCACGGAAAGCGGGATTTCATCATCTTCCGCAAGGCTTATTCCCGCCAGGGTGCTCTTTCCAAACGCCTGGCTTCCATGTATGCAAAGGAGCTTTTTAAGCTCGGAAACCTGGAGGAATTCAGAAAGGCGGAAGACATCTTTGTCGATATCTGGCAAAAGGATCCCGCGACCGACAACGGACGGGAAGCAGGATGCGTACTGGCAAGGCTCTCCAGGCTGGAAAATGATGCCATGAGCCTGATGAAATATGCAACACGTGAGCTGGTACACGATGATCCGTGTGCCGAGATGTGCTACGAGCTCGGTATGCTGCACATGAACCAGCTTGATTACGAGGAAGCTGTCCTCTGGCTGTACAATGCGGCCTATGAGGCTCTTCCGATCATAGATATCCATACCCACGGCGATCTGCCGCTAAACGGTCTTGTCACCTGCTATGTCATGATGATCGATATGGAGCAGGCAAAGGGCGAGGAGGCAAATGAGGATCTGCTCGATTATTACAGGTCGGAGCTTGCAAAGCATGAAAAGGCATTAGACGAGTGGGAATATCCGGAGGAGTTTTAATGTTAAGGATAGCAATTGCCAGCGATGGCGCTGGATATGAATTAAAGATGAAGATCATTGAACACTTAAAGGAGCGGGGGACAGAATTTACCGATTACGGCTATGACTCCGACGGCTCCTGCGATTATCCGGACTATGCGGAAAAAGTGTGCGAGGCGGTGATCTCCGGCGAGGCAGATCGCGGTATTTTGATCTGCGGCACCGGTATCGGCATGAGCATGGCGGCCAATCGGCACAAGGAAATCCGTGCGGCTCTGGTGCATGACTGCTTTTCCGCCAAGGCGACCCGGGAGCACAACGATGCAAACGTCCTGTGCATGGGTGGCCGCGTGATCGGCAGTGAGCTTGCAAAGATGATCACGGATCTGTTTCTCGATACGCCGTTTTCCGAGGCGGAGCGGCATGTAAGAAGGATCAATATGTTCTCATAATAAAGCTTAAGGAGCAGCCGGTGGCTGCTCCTTATACTTTTATAACCCTGTGGCCTGCGGCCTTGATCAGCCGGTTCATGATGGCCCCGGAAAGCTCCGTGCCGTCGAAGGCCTCGCTGTAGATGTACTGCGCGCCCATGGCGTCGCATTCCCGAAGGGCTGCGTACAGTCTGGCCGCAACGGTGGCACCGTCTGCTTCATTTCCCACGGTGATCACGTGGGGGCATGTGTAGGCTGCAACATGCTCTTCCGTGGCAAGCACGGAGACCGTAAAGCCCCGGGATGCCTTTTCCGCACAGAGAGTGTTGATGCGGTCTGTAATGGCGGAAGCATTCCCTTCCACAATGGTGAGCTCTCCCTGCGGAGCGTAATGCGTGTATTTCATGCCCGGTGCCTTCGGGCGAAGATTTTTGTCCGGTTCCGTTAACGCCGGATCGATCATCACCTCACCGATCATCTCGGTGAGCATTTTTTTTGTGATAAAGCCGGGGCGTAAAATGGTGGGTACCTCGCCGGTCATGTCTACTATTGTAGACTCAATGCCGATCCCCACAGCTCCGCCGTCTAAGATCAGCGGAATCCGGCCGGAGAGGTCCTGCATCACGTGCTCGGCCTTGGTCGGACTCGGTCTGCCGCTGGCATTGGCGCTCGGTGCGGCAATGAAGATACCGCTTTTTTTGATGAGCTCCATGGCAGCCGGGTGGGAAGGCATGCGGATGGCAACGGTTTCAAGTCCCCCGGTGGTGGCATGCGGAACGATGTCTTTTTTCGGAAGGATCACGGTGAGCGGACCCGGCCAAAAGGCCTCCATCAGGTGCTTGGCCTTTTCCTGCATGGTATCGGGGATCGCGGAGATATCCGCCAGCTCCTCCACGGCAGCGACATCGGCGATATGCACGATCAGCGGGTTATCGCTCGGCCTCCCCTTGGCCGCATAGATCTTTGCCGAGGCCTCGGGATTTAAAGCGTCTCCGCCCAAGCCGTACACGGTCTCCGTGGGGAAGGCAACGAGCTCGCCCGCCTTAAGCAGGGCACAGGCTTTCTCCATCGCCACGGGATCCGAACCATTCAATTGTTCTGTCCGATAGTTTTCCATAACGCGTAACAGTATAGCATAATTCTTGCATAAATCAAGAATTATGCTATACTGATAAATAATAATTGCAGTATTAGGAGGGATTTTTACTATGAGCATGACATTTGACGAATTGGTGACCAAGGTGAGAGGCATGGCATCAAAGGTAGATGCATCACAGATGGGCTTCTTGGCCGTACAGATCAATATCACCGGCGATAACGGCGGGGTTTTCTATGTGGAATCAAAGGACGGGAAGATCAATGTGGAGCCCTACGAGTACAACGACAGACAGTGTTCCATTACCATGAGCATGGATAACTTCAACAAGCTGATCGACGGCAAGATGAATCCGGTGACCGGTTTCACACTCGGTAAGATCAAGGTAGACGGTGATGTCGGAAAAGCACTGGAATTTGCAAATGCAGTGAAAAAGTGATCGCTATAACAGCGTATCGGACATAAAAAGCCAGAAGATGAAGACACTCAAGACGGCGACAAACAGCGACAGGATGATGAAGAAGCAAACGACCTTCTTCTTTTCCCAGCCGCAGTTGGTCTTTAAGTGTACATGAAACGGAAATGCGATCTTAAAGAGGCCCTTTTTGCGAAGGGCTTCTTTCTTTTCGTGTCCGAACAGCTTCTCATAGATACGCAGGATCGCGAGCTTGACCACGCCGAGAAAGCCGTCGAAGATGAAGACGGAAGAGATAAGCAAAAACGATATGGGATGTCCGCTCTTCATGGCAAAGAGTGCCAGGAAAAAGCCTAAGGGACGCGAGCCCGCATCGCCCATCAAAATGCGGCTCTCTCCGAAGTTGTGGAAGAGGTATGCAAGTACGGTAGCCTGCAGGATGAGGCCGCGCAGGGTATAATCCCCGAGTTCCTCGTGGAAAATGATCAGATAGGTGGCGATATTGATCAGATATACCGTTCCGGAAAGTCCGTCCACACCGTCAGTGCCGTTGACCGCGTTGACCGAAACCCAGATCAGGAGCATGGCGAGCAGAATGTAGACAGCAAAGGGCACATGTACCGTGAGACGGAAAATGTGAATGTCCGTGTCGTTCCACAGCGCAAACATGAGCGCCGGGACAAAGGCCCCGACAAGCTCCAAAACACCGTTTAAGTATTCCATTTTCTTTTCGTATTTTGCGAGTTCCTTGCCCTCAAGTCCCTTCTTTGCGCCGAAGACCGCATCATCCAGATAGCCGATCACCATAGTAAAGATGGCAACGGCAACATAGGCCGCATATTCATAGCTGATAGGTGTGAAGAGCAGGGAAAACAGGATAAAGTACACGAAAAAGACAGTGCCGATACTGGTCACCTTGTTGTTGGATTCCGCGTTGATGGAAATCTGCGTACCGTCCTCGCGGGTCACGACCTTTCCGTGATCCACCGGAAGCCCCGTCAGACGGCCCTTGATGAACAGTACGTCAATGATATAGGTTACGATAAAGGATAAAGCCGCACCGATACCGGCGATGGCAAGATCCGAAAGATACGGGTGAAGAAGATTGTACATAAATAATACCTCCATGCACAATTATAAAGGCTTTTTATGAAATTGCAAGTTGAAAAAAAGCGCGATTTCGTTTATAATGTTCTGTATGATTGCGATTACTGCACCCATCAGGCAGGTGAACGGTAAATGAACAAAAAAAATAATCAAGTCCTGAGCATGCTGTATCTGATTTTGCAGATCGGCCTGACCATTCTGACAACCATCTTTCTCTGTATCGGGATCGCATGGCTGATCAACCATTTCTTCGGCATCGATCTGATGATCTGGTTTATCATTTTGGGTGTGGTGGCAAGCTTTCGGGCGGTGTACATACTGTTAAAGAAATTTATAGACATATGAGTGATAACAAGAGCAGGCAGGTCATACGGGAATTATTCATAGGGATCGCCATTTACACGGCGTTTTTCGCACTGCTCGGGATCCCGCTGATGCGGCCCTATCTGTTCTTTGCGGCAGGCTTGATCGCGGGCGCGGCGGTTTCATGCATCTGCATCCTGCTTTTGTATGAGGACCTGGACAGGGCTTTGGATATGGGAAGTGACGGTGCCAGAAAGTACGTGATGGTCCGCGGCATGCTGCGACTTTTACTGCGCGTACTCATCATGGCGGGAGCCTTCTTCCTGAACGTGAACTGCTTTTACGGCGCGGCGGTGGGCATGCTCTCCACGAAGGGCGCGGCCTATCTGCACACCTTTATCTCGAAGCACATCACAAAGACCTATGTACCTGCACCGGTCGAGTCGGAGGACGCATCATCTGATGATCTAGACAAAGACGACGATGAAGAACCCGACTTTGACGATATCGAAGCGCGCATGGAGCGCAAGTAAATCCATTCGAATGCAACCGCAAATGAGGTGGATATAGACTCACGCGGTTTCATATAAAAAATAAAAGAAGGAGGAAACTATATGATGAGTGGCATGGCCACTGGGGTTTCGGTCATTCTTGCGGAATCGTCCTCACCGGACTTTTACATCCACAAGCTTGCGCCGATCAATCTCTTTGGCACAACGGTTTATATTACGACCACCCATGTCTGTACGCTGATCGTGTTCTGCAGCATTCTGATCCTGGCGTTCGCCGGCAGAAACAGCGTGTTAAAGCACAAGGACCATCCGTCCAAGTTCAGTGCGGGCGTGGAGCTTGCCATCGACATTTTGCTCAAGTTCGTCAACGGAACCATGGGCAAGGCGGGGAAGAACTACATCAACTACATCGGAGCATTGTTCTGTTTCGTATTCTTCTCAAACATATCGGGTATCTTCATGTTGAGGCCGCCGACGGCGGACTACGGTACCACCCTTTGTATCGCGCTCATCTCATTCTGTATGATCCAGTATGCGGCCGTGCGTTACCAGAAGCTGGGGTACCTGAAGGGCATGTTTGAACCCATCTTCCTGTTTTTCCCGATCAATGTGATCAGTGAGATCGCAACTCCGGTTTCACTCTCACTCCGTTTGTTCGGTAATATTCTCGCAGGAACCGTTATGATGGCACTTTATTATGGGATGCTCCCGATCTTTGCAAAGATCGGTGTCCCGTCGGCATTGCATGCGTACTTTGACTTGTTCTCCGGAGCGATTCAGACGTATGTATTCTGTATGTTGACAATGACCTTCGTTGCGGACAAAAGAGCCGAGGCGTAGAAAAAGCAACCAAAAAATTTTTAATTATATGGAGGATTAGAAAATGGATATTCATATTGACGGATTAATCGGTGCATGTTCAGCAATCGGCGCAGGTCTTGCGGTTATCGCAGGTAT
>CACZPL010000042.1 GCA_902783015.1 uncultured Lachnospiraceae bacterium | reverse complement strand
ATCCTTGCCGCAGGCGATATCGAGGTACACCTGAACACGAAGGTGGGCCGCGACATCACCGTGGAGGAGCTTCGCGAGAAATATGACGCTGTCTATCTGGGACTCGGTGCCCAACTCGGAAACCGGATGCCGGTGGACAATGTAAACGCAAAGAACGTGATCCCGGCGGCGGATTTCCTGCAGGCGGTTGCCAGGGGCGACGAGATCGACTTAAAGGATAAAAAGGTTGTGCTGATCGGCGGCGGTAATGTGGCGATGGATGCCGCGCGGACCGCAGTCCGTATGCACGCAAAGACCGT
Organism: uncultured Lachnospiraceae bacterium; assembly: GCA_902783015.1. GTDB lineage: Bacteria > Bacillota > Clostridia > Lachnospirales > Lachnospiraceae > Coprococcus_C. The sequence continues at coordinate 5,741 of CACZPL010000042.1, read as the reverse complement.
GCACGTATTTACCAGAAAGCGTGACGATTACACGGCACTCGAGACGGAGATCGAGAGCGCCATGCAGGAGGGCGTGCGCTTCAGGACGCTGCTTTCCTTCCTGCACCTTGAGGCGGATGAGCAGGATCCGGACCGCATCGCGGCCGTATGGCTGCAGCCCCAGATCGTGGGCGAGTTCGATGAATTCGGTCTGGTAAAGACCGAGCATTCCAGCCGATACCCCTACCGCTTTACCTGTGATTATCTGATCCTCGGCGTGGGCCAGCGCTGCGACGTGGCCGACTTTGAGGCTGCGGGTATCCCGGTGAACCGCGGACGCATTTTGGCAGACGAGAGCTGTGCCATCGACGGCGCCGACGGCGTATTTTCCGGCGGCGACTGCGTGACAGGCCCGTCCACGGCCATCAACGCCATCGCGGCGGGTCAGGTGGCCGCACACAATATTGACGAGTACTTAGGCTACCACCATAAGATCGTCTGCGAGGCGGAGGTGCCCCAGGCGAAGCCGAATAAATGTATCCCCACCGGACGCGCGGAGATCGAAGAACGCGATCCCTTTGAGCGCCGGGAGGACTTTGAGCATGTGGAGATCCCCATGACGGACGAGGAGGCGGAGCGCGAGGCCGGCAGATGCCTGCGCTGTGACCACTTCGGCTGCGGTGCTATGGAAGGGGGGAGATGCGCATGGTAGAGACAAAGACGACGATCCGCGTCACGATCAACGGAAAAGAGTACGAGACCGAGAGCGGAAAAAAGATCATCAATCTGTGCAGGGAAAAGGGAATTCGGATCCCGTCCCTTTGTCACCTGAAGGACTACAGCGACATCGGCTCCTGCCGCCTTTGCATGGTGGAGATCGAGGGCTATGATACCATGTTCGCGGCCTGCCGCACCAAGGCGGAGGACGGCATGGTCATCACCACGGACTCCGAAAAGCTTGAGGCCTACAGGAAGGAAATGCTGCGGCTGCTCCTTTCCAACCACAACGTGGACTGTATGAGCTGTCCGCAGAACGGAAACTGCGATCTGCAGGCACTCTGCAATGAATACGAGATCAAGGAAACACAGTACAGAGGCTCCAGACGCAAGATCGAGAAAAAGCTTCCGAAGCTTGCGGATAACCCGTATCTTTCCTACGATCCCTCCAAGTGTATCCACTGTCAGCGCTGTATCAGCGCCTGCAACAGGGCTGCCGGAAACGGCGCCATGCAGAGTGGCAGAACCGGCGTGTTCCACACGGTGGAGGCGCCCTTCGGCGCGGACTGGAAGACCACGGGCTGCGAGACCTGCGGCAACTGCGCCGCTGCCTGCCCCACGGGCGCGCTGACCCTGAAGCGGCAGGAAAAATACAGAAGTTGGGAGACCAAGAAGGTGCTCACCACCTGCCCGCACTGCGCGACGGGCTGCCAGTATTATCTGGTGGTCAAGGGAAATGAGATCGTGGATGTGGAGGCTGCCGACGGCCCCTCCAACCACGGGCTGCTCTGCGTAAAAGGACGCTCGGGAAGCTTTGATTTTGTAAATGCGCCCGACCGCTTAAAGACACCGCTCATCAAGAACAAGGAGACCGGTGAATTTGAGCCTGCGACCTGGGAGGAGGCAATCTCCTACACCGCAAAGCGCTTCATGGAATTAAAGGAAAAATACGGCGGGGATGCGCTGGCCGGCTTTGCCTGCTCGCGTTCCGCCAACGAAGATATCTACATGGTCCAGAAGATGGTGCGAACCTGCTTCGGATCAAACAACACGGACAACTGTGCCCGCGTGTGCCACTCGGCAACCGTGGCCGGCCTTGCGAAGACCTTGGGCTCCGGCGCCATGACCAACCCGATCTACGATATCACCCATGATGTGGACTGCATCCTCCTGGTGGGTTCCAATCCCGAGGAGGCACATCCGGTTGTGGGTATGCAGATCCGTCAGGCGGTGAAGCAGGGTACCAGACTGATCGTAGTGGATCCGCGTTCCATCGGTCTTTCCAAGGAGGCGGACATTCACTTAAAGCTCCGTCCGGGCACAAACGTGGCCTTTGCAAACGGCATGATGCACGTGATGATCAAGGAGGACCTGATCGATCACGACTATATAGAGAAATTTACGGAGGACTTTGACAAGCTGAAGGAGCTTGTGAAGGACTACACACCCGAGAAGGTGGGCGAGATCTGCCATATCGATCCGGATAAGCTGATCGAGGCGGCACGCATGTACGCTACGGCGAAGAAGGCCCCCATCATCTACTGTCTGGGTGTGACCGAGCATTCCACCGGTACCGAGGGCGTTATGAGCATGTCCAACATGGCTCTGATCTGCGGCAAGGTCGGAAGAAGCGGCTGCGGCGTGAACCCGCTCCGCGGACAGAATAATGTGCAGGGAGCCTGCGACATGGGCGCGCAGCCCACGGACTATCCCGGTTACCAGAAGGTGGACAATCCCGAGGTGCAGAAGAAGTTCGAAGAGGCATGGGGCGTGAAGCTGAATCCGAAGCCCGGCTTAAAGGCTACGGAGGTATTTCCGGCGGCCATCGAAGGAAAGATCAAGGGCCTGTACATCTGCGGTGAGGATCCCGTGGTCACGGATCCGGACAGCGAGCACATTAAGCATGCGCTCGAGAGCTTGGAATTCTTTGTGATCCAGGAGCTCTTTATGACAGAGACCGCGAAATATGCGGATGTGATCCTTCCCGGACGCAGCTATGCGGAGAAGGAGGGGACCTTTACCAACACGGAGCGCCGTGTGCAGAGGATCCGTACGGCGGTGACCGTGGAGGGCGATATGCGCCTCGACACGGACATCCTGATCGATCTGATGAATGCCATGGGCTATCCGCAAAAGCAGGTGACGGCTGCAGAGATCATGGACGAGGTGGCTTCGGTGACACCGAGCTTTGCGGGCATCAGCTTTGCAAGACTGGATGCCGGAGAGTCGCTGCAGTGGCCCTGTAAGGATAAAACCACGCAGGGCACGCCGATCATGCATGTGGGCGGGCCCGTGCGCGGAAAGGCGCTCCTATATCTGGCGGAGTACAAGCCGTCACAGGAGCTTCCGGATGAGACCTATCCCTTCATTCTTACCACCGGTCGTATCCTCTACCACTACAACGCGGCAGCCATGACGGCGCGCGCACCCGGACTCATGGAGATCTCGGGTGAGGGCTTTATCGAGGTGAACTACAAGGATGCGGAGAGACTCGGCATCGCAAACGGCGAGAAGATCAAGGTGAGCAGCCGGAGAGGCGAGATCACCGCGACGGCGAGAGTCGGACGCAAGGTGTCCGAGGGTGAGACCTGGATGCCCTTCCACTTCCCGGATTCACCGGTGAATAAGCTGACCAACGCAGCACTGGATGATTTTGCGCGGATACCGGAGTATAAGGTGTGCGCGGTGGATATCGGAAAGCTTTAAACTATGGAAATAGAAGAAGCGGTAAAAAGAATAATAGCGGAAATAAACCCCATTCGTGAGTCGGAGACCGTTCCTTTGGATCAGGCTTGCGGGCGGGTTCTTGCGGAAAAGATCGCGGCACCCTTTGCGGTGCCGCATTTTCCGAAATCTGCCATGGACGGCTACGCCGTGTGCGCGGAGAGCGTAAAGGATGCCTCTGAGGAGCACCCCGTGCACCTACGGGTGATCGGTGAGATCCTGGCGGGCGATGTGTGGGATGAGGAACTGTCTAATGACATAGACAAAACCGCATCCGCGGTCCGCGTCATGACCGGCGCCCTTGTGCCGGATGGCCTTGATGCAGTCGTGAAGCAGGAGGATACGGATTACGGCGAGTCGGAGGTGCTGATCCGTCACGGCGTGGAGCCCTATATGAACTACTGTAAGGTCGGAGAGGATATTGCCGCCGGCAGCACGGTGCTCCCGGCGGGAAGGAAACTCGGACGTGTGGAGGCGGGCGTGCTGGCAAGCCTCGGGATCTCGGAGGTCCCCGTGGTACGAAGGCCTGCCGTGACCGTGATTTCCACGGGCAGTGAGCTGAAATCCCTTTCAGGTTCGGATGCTTCCGGTACGGCACCGGGGCAGGGAAAGATCTACAACAGCATTTATTATACACTTTCGGCGAGTCTGACACAGGCGGGCTTTTCAGCGGCAGGCAGGGTTGTTCCGGATGAGACGGAGGCTATCGCGGAAGCGATCAAACAGGCGCTTGCCGTGTCCGATGTCGTGATCACAACCGGCGGAGTCTCCGTCGGGAAACGCGATCTCTTGCCGGAGGTTTTGAAAACGCTCGGCGCTGAGCGTGTTTTTGCGGGTGTCAATATCCAGCCCGGCACGCCGACCATCGGAAGCGTGTTAAACGGAAAAGCAATCTTAAGCCTCTCGGGGAATCCCTATGCGGCCCTGGTCAATTTCGACCTTTATTTCTGGCCGCTTGCGGCTAAGCTGACCGGCTGCGACGCCTATCTTCCGAAAAGGGAGAAGGCAGTCTTAAAGAGCGAATATCCGAAGGTGAACCGGCTGCGACGCTTTGTCCGCGCCCGCGCAGAGGAAGGGACGGTCACGCTTCCGGCAAAGAGCCACGCTTCATCCGTTCTTTCTAATCTGTTAGACTGTAACTGTTATATCGACTTAAACGAAAACATGAAGGTAAGTCCCGGCGACACGGTAAGCATCGTGAGAATGCCGGAATAAAGTGAGAAGAAGTTTCTATGTGCACAGATCATAAAAAGCGCCCGACATTTTCCGTCGGCATTTTGGCAGGCGGAAAGAGCACCCGCATGGGGCAGAACAAGGCGCTGATGGAATTTCAGAATGAGACCATGATCGGCAGGATTTCCAAGCAGTTCCTTGACTGCAAAGAGATTCTTGTTTCCGCGTCCTCCCGCGGGCTCTACGAGGCGGAGGGACTGCGCGTCGTGTACGATGAACATGAGAGCATCGGACCTGTCGAAGGCATTAGACAAGTTCTTGTGCACGCGGAAAACGAGTACGTCTTTGTATGCGCGGCTGACATGCCCTTTGTAAACCGAGAGATCGCGGAGTATCTCGCGGAGTTTATCTCGTCGGATTATGACTGCTATGTGATCACCGACGGGGAGAAGATCCACCCGCTCTGTGCCATCTACTCCAAGCGTGTGCTTCCCGTGATCGAGGAACTGATCGCGGAGAGGCGGTACCGCCTGCTCGATATTCTGAATCGCGTGCGCACGAAATACGTGAGCCTTGCATACACGTGCTTTGAAAAAAAGATCGTTAAAAATGTAAATACAAGGGATGAGTTCCTGGAGCTTACGCGTCCGGCGGTATTTTGCGTGAGCGGCTTTCACGACAGCGGAAAGACGGGTCTCATCGAAAAGCTGATCAATGAGTTTATCCGCGCCGGATATACGGTCGGCTGCATCAAGCATGACGGCAGGGATCATATCGATGATGCGGAGGGTACGGATACGTGGCGCTATCGGAAGGCCGGTGCGGACTGCACGGCAGTGTTCTCGGACACGAGACTGGTGTTTGAGGCGAACGAGGCGGCAGATCCGGAGGCTTTGATCGCGCAGATGAAGCATTTGAAGAATCCACCCGATGTCATCATCTTAGAGGGCTTTAAGCATTCGAAGTATCCGAAGCTTGAGGTCGTGAGAAAGGAGATCTGCGAGGAGAGTGTCGCGGATCCCGAAACCTTGATCCTGATCGCATCCGATTGTATATCCCCTGAGGAGTCAAAGGTGCCGGTGTATAGGCCGGACGATATCCGGGGGATTTTTTCGTGCATTACTAAGTGTGTTAAATAATATCAGGAT
>CACZPL010000041.1 GCA_902783015.1 uncultured Lachnospiraceae bacterium | reverse complement strand
GTAAAGGGGATGGACTGCGTGTTGTATAGGAGGAGCAACCGCTCCTTGATATTCAGATAGAGATCGATGAGCAGCTTTTTCTCATCCGTCACTTCGAGGGGCGCATCGTAGAGCTCGGTCTGAAGTGCTTTCAAGCTCTCCGCGATCTTGTTTCTGTTGAAGGTCTGGATGTGGTTTACCAGCGCATCGGAATAGGTTGAAAGAAAGCTCTCTCGGGAGAAAGCAGCTGTGTCATCTCCGTCTTTTTGTGTGGGATGATCCTCCGGCAGCATCACATGCTGGTGCTGGTCGCAGAAGAAACGGTGGTTTAAAAGATCCAGCGCCGTTTCAAAGGACGCCGGGATCTCCTCCGGGGTCTTTGCGACAAAACCGCAGGTGATAAAGATGGTATCTAAGGGAGAATCCTTCTCGGGCGGAAGCTCATTCTCGAATTTGTCGTAGAGTACGCGGAGCTTTTCCGTGGCGTGGGAACCCTTTAACAGGATCACGTTCTTCGACTGCACGGTGAGGGCTTCGTAGTCCTGGCCGTCCGTGTTAGCCACGCGCAAAAGATCCGAAAAGTTGTAGGAGATATCAGCCGTATCATGGCTGTATTTTTCGTACAGGAGAACCTGAAAGCAGTCGTTTGTAAGCCCCATCTCCGAAAAGGACAGCGTATCCGCAGGCAGCTTGCCGCACATAAACTCGGCGAGCACACCTTCCCGAGCGCGCTGCATATAAATATCCGCGGATTCCTTTTGAGACCGTTCGGCATCGAGCTCGGCCTTTGCCTTGGCAAGTGCCTCGGTCAGGGCATCCACGTCTACCGGCTTCGTCAGATAGGCGGTCACGCCGTAATTGATGGCGGTCTGGGCGTATGTGAAATCCGAATAGCCGGACAGCACAATGATCTTGCCGGCAAAGCCCTTTTCCCGCGCATCGCGGATGGCCTCCAAACCGAGAAGCTTGGGCATGCGGATATCGATCATCACGAGATCCGGCGCCTTTTCGTGCATGAAAGAAAGCGCCTCCGTTCCGTTTGCGGCCTCGCCGATGATCTCGTAACCGAGAGCATTCCAGTCCACGATGGCGTGAAGTCCCATGCGTATGATCTTTTCGTCGTCTGCGATCAGTACTTTATACATCGTTAACCCATCTCCATCATTGCGGAAAGTCCTTTATCAAGGAGGGTCTGGATGATCTGATAGATGCCCTCCAGATAGATGAACAGGATTGAAATCACACCGGCTACCGGAATCAGAATATCAGGGATTTTCAGCTTCCTGGGCCTGGTGTAGGAGAACAGTAACACGAGGGGGATGGCAAGGACCATCATGATCATATCGCCGGCTCCCCAGGCCTGTGCCCATTTGATCGAAGCGAGCGTGCCGACGGCCACTTCAGCATCATCAGACAGATTTATACCTAATGAGACCATATGCGTGATCATGATCACGATCAGCATGATAAAATCGATGACCGCAAACAGTGCCAGAAGCTTTGCCAGTTTTTTGGAGAACATAAAGGAGTTTGTATTTGTCTTGGCAAATGCTTTGTACTCCTCGTGGGTCTTTCCGTTCATGATAAACCGTTTTTCCATGCCCCTGACATAGAAGGCAATGCAGATGAACATCACGAAAGCAAGAGGCGGCTTTGTCGTGAGGAATGGATAGATCGATATGGGAAGAACGACCTTCTGGCCGGTTGCAAGCAGTCGGAGCAAGATGCAAATTGCCTCGTAGAGTATCGGCAGTAAAGCAAACAAACGGAAGATCTTCAGCTTTTCTCCCTGGAATTTCTTCTTCGGTGTATAATTTAAAAAGTACATAAACAAGATCAGGAGGAACATGTCAAGGAACACATTAAAGGTCATATAGCCGTTAAACTCGGGGTCCGACGCGATCAGCTTTTTAAGCTCCGCTGCCGCTTCCGCTTTGCTTCCCTGGAAGGTTGCTAACAGACCGAGTGTGTAACGGTGATAGAGCAGCCAAAACATAAATGCATAGAAGGCAGCGACGCCGCCGTTTAATATCAGCAGGCTATTGTATCGGTCCCTGCCGTTTAGGATGATGGCAAAGTTTGCGATCAAGATCAGGGGAAGACCGAGAGATGCGATGAAATCGTTCCCGATTTCGCCGAGGACAATCCTTCCCTCCGTGCCGGCAACCTGCTGTTTCAGTGCCATCAGATGTACAAATTGCGCAAATGCGATGCAGGCCCAACCGATGAGCTTCAGCCATCTGTAATTCAGCGGGCCTAAGTATTTGATGTCATTTTCCGGGGTGACATTCAGGATCCTGTTCTTTTTTTGCTCCTTGCGTTCTTTTCGCGTTTTTTTCTTGTTATCTGACATTAGAAAGCTCTCCTTCCTGATAAATATCTGTAGAATAATATACCATATTATGGCATTTGCGTCCAACGATTTGTTTCCCTTGACAAGCCAAATTTTGAGGCATAACATAGGATTTGCGAGATTTATGACATCATAGGGAGGTTTGGCATGGAAAAACAACCGATTTTACGGATTCAGGGTTATACCAAGGTGTACGGAGAGGGGAAAAAAGCGGCGGACAACGTGACGCTTACCGTGGAGAGCGGTGATATCTACGGATTTATCGGACATAACGGGGCCGGAAAGTCCACCACGATCCGCGCCGTGGTAGGTGTGCTTGATTTTACGGAGGGTGAGATCTTTATCGACGGACATTCCGTGAAGAAGGAACCCATGGAGTGCAAGCAGGTGACGGCTTATATTCCGGATAATCCGGACCTTTACGAGAACCTGACAGGCATCCAGTACTTAAACTTTATTGCGGATGTTTTTCGGATCGACGAGAAAAAGCGAGAGTCCAATATCAAAGAATATGCGGACAAGTTTGAGATCACGGAGGCTCTCGGGAATCTGATCAGTTCATATTCCCACGGGATGAAGCAGAAGCTGGCGATTATATCGGCCCTCATTCACGAGCCCAAGTTGATGGTGCTCGACGAACCCTTTGTGGGACTTGATCCGAAGGCCGCGTTTATCTTAAAGCAGATCATGCATGAGAAATGCGAAAAGGGCATGGCGGTCTTTTTTTCCACGCATGTGCTGGATGTGGCGGAGAAGCTGTGCAACAAGGTAGCCATCATCAAGCAGGGAAAGATCATAGACTCCGGAGCTATGGGAGATGTAGTCGGAAACCAGTCTCTGGAAGAGGTGTTCCTGGAGGTGCAGGATGAAGAATCGTAGTTGGATACTGTTAAAGAATCTCCTTCTTTCCACAAGTCAGCTGAATCAGTACAGGCACGCAAACGATAAGAAAAAGAGAGGCCGCATCATAGGCAATATGATCGCATATGTGCTGATGTTCCTGTTCCTGCTTTTGTACGGTGTGGGAGCCTGCATCGGTTACGGAAAGCTGGGGCAGATCGATATTGTCCCGGTCACCTGTGCCCTCACCATAGCACTCATCGCGTTTGTTCTGACACTGTTTAAGACGAACGGGTATCTGTTTCGTTTCAAGGAATATGACATGCTGATGTCCCTTCCCTTTGAGGCAAAGACCGTGGCGGGCTGTAAATTTCTTTATATGTATGTAAAGAGTATGGGCTGGTATGTGGGGCTTTCGCTTTCCATGCTCATCGGCTACGGGATCTATGCAAAGCCGAAGTTGATCGTATATCCGCTTTGGATCCTTTTGTCCCTGTTTTTACCGGTCATCCCCATGCTGCTTGCCTCGCTGCTCGGTTTTTTGATCACAAAGATCAGCGCGGGTTTTCGAAAGACGAATATCGTGCAGATGGTATTGATCTTTGCGGTCACGCTCTCTTTATTTTTCGTGCGGTTTCTGGTAGAGGATATCGTGAAAAAGGATAAGCTGGACGATATACTTATGTCCGCAAAGGACACAATGAACAATTTGGCGGATGTCTATCCGCCGGCGGCATGGTTTTCGGATGCGGTAAGAGATTTTTCCGTGTCAGGCATCCTGCTCCTGGTCGGAATTACCGTCGTGTGCTTTGAAGTATTGTTTTTGCTGGTGGGAAGATCTTACAGAGAGATCAATTCGAAGTTGGAATCCCACGCGGTACAAAAAAGCTTTCGCATGGATGCGCAGAAGAAAAGAAGCGTGGTTTCCGCCATCGCATTTAAAGAGTTTAAACGCATGACGGGGTCCACCACATATATGACCAATGCCTGCTTCGGTCAGGTTTTGGTGGTGATCATGGGCGTTGCGGCATTTTTTGTGGATTTGGACAAGGTGATCGGCATCGTCATGAAGAATGCGCCCATCACAAAGGAAATGCTGTATCCCTCTATTACATTGATCGTTTACTTTATGGTGGGTATGGTTGCGACTACTGCCATAACACCCTCACTGGAGGGAAAGAACTATTGGATCATACAGAGCCTGCCCATAGATAAGAAAACGCTTTACAAGGGGAAGATGCTGTTTAACCTGTATCTCACGATCCCCTTTATGTTGTTTGCGACCCTCTGTATCTGCATATCCGCAAAGGCGCCCGTGCTCACCACGGTGCTTTCGCTGCTGCTCGGGGTTGTGCTCTGTCTGTTTTCAACCTGCTTCGGCTGTGTGTGCGGGATCAAGCACATAAAGCCGGAATGGGAAAACGAGATTGAGGTCATCAAGCAGAGCGCGGCGGTTGCTATCTATCTGCTTCCGAATATGTTTGCCGGTATGGCTCTGATCGTGATCTCGGTGTTCCTCGGGACGAAGATCGATCAGAACCTGATCATAGGGGCGATGATCCTGCTTGTCTCGGCGCTTGCGGCGCTGGCGTACGGCAAGGTGATGAGATTGTGCAGGGCAGAGGGAACAAGGCTTGGTTGATTTTGTGTGAGGTCGAATTATTCAATGGCTTCCGCGCTATCTTCAATCTCCATGTCGGCGTCGCTCAATCTGCAGTAGGTTGCGGGATCCTCCGGGCTGTCCTTGTAGGTCTCAAAGGTACCGGTCACCACGATGGGGGTATCCTCCGCGGGGTAGTCGTCGGGATAGCTGTGTATGCCGCCGTCCCATACGAATTCAAGACCCTGCTGACAGCAGCCGATGGCATCCGCGATCAGGCAGTAGTGATAGTACTGGCCGGTCAGATCATACCAGACAGGGACGTAGGTGCCGTCCACGCGGATCCGCTTGCCGATATAATCCTCCGGATAGGACATCATCTGGTATACCGTAGAATAGATCATATCGCTGTTCATCTTGGTCATATCGATATCCACGTCCGATGCTGCGGCAGCGGTTTCCGTTGTCGCTTCGGTCGTTGCTTTCTCGGTTGTGGTTTTTTCCTCGGTCGTCTCCGTCGTTTTCTCGGTTGTTGCCTCGGTTGTTGCCTCCGTGGTCGTTTCCGTCTCGCTTTGTTCCTTCGCCATCTGCTCGGCGATCACGCTGTTTACGGCGCTTTCCGTTGTCACACCCCGGGCTGCATCGCCAGAAGAGCCGCATCCGTAGAGCGAAAACGAAAGGGCGGCGGACAGGATGGCGATCCCGATCTTTTTGTTTCTGTT
>CACZPL010000040.1 GCA_902783015.1 uncultured Lachnospiraceae bacterium | reverse complement strand
TTGCGAAGTACGAGTTTAGTACCGTTGCGTGTGAACCGCAGCGAGAGCGACCAGCGTGGACTCCATCTCTGTTTTTTTGCGTCATATTATCAATAAAGATAAAAACAACTTGATACTTGTACATACAAGTAGCATATTAAAGATATCATACAAATAAAGGAGAGGTATTACTATGAAGTTTTTCATCGACACCGCTCACGTCGACGACATTAAAAAGGCCAACGACATGGGCGTCATCTGCGGCGTGACCACCAACCCGTCCCTGATTGCCAAGGAGGGCCGCGACTTCACCGAGGTCATCAAGGAGATAACCGACATCGTGGACGGCCCCATCAGCGGCGAGGTCAAGGCGACAACCGTGGATGCCGAGGGCATGATCAAAGAAGGACGTGAGATCGCAGCCATCCATCCGAACATGGTAGTCAAGATCCCCATGACCATCGAGGGCTTGAAGGCCGTCAAGGTTCTTTCCGCAGAGGGCATCAAGACCAACGTGACACTGATCTTTTCCGCAAATCAGGCACTGCTTGCGGCAAGAGCGGGCGCAACCTACGTGTCACCCTTCCTGGGCAGATTGGACGACATCAGTTCCCCGGGAATCGAGCTGATCGAGCACATTGTGCAGATCTTCGGCAACTACGACATTGATACCGAGATCATCGCGGCCAGCATCCGAAACACCGTGCACGTGACCGAGTGTGCACTGGCAGGTGCGGATATCGCAACCGTACCCTACGCCGTGATCGAGCAGATGACCAAGCATCCGCTCACCGACCAGGGTATCGTGAAATTCCAGGAAGACTATAAAGCTGTGTTTGGAGAGTAAAGAAATAGGAGGGTTACAAACATTATGGAGAATATGCCAATCGTAAAGCTGGGAATCGTGGCAGTCAGCCGTGACTGCTTCCCCATGAGCCTGTCCATCGAGCGAAGGAAGGCAGTTGTTGCAGAATACACAAAGACCTACGGTGAGATCTTCGAGTGTCAGACCACCGTGGAAAACGAGAACGATATGAGAAAGGCCTTAAAGGAAGTGAACGAGGCGGGATGTAACGCTTTGGTTGTCTTCCTGGGCAACTTCGGACCGGAGTCGAGCGAGATCCTTTTGGTAAAGGAATTTGCGGGCCCGTCCATGGTGGTTGCGGCTGCGGAGGAGGCAGGCGACCGCCTGTGTGATGACCGTGGCGATGCATACTGCGGTATGCTGAACGCAAGCTACAACTTAAAGCTGAGAAGTTTAAAGGCTTATATTCCGGAATATCCGGTGGGAACGGCGGATGAGATCTCCGATATGATCAACGATTTCAAGACCATCGCGCGCGCCGTGATCGCACTCCGCGACTTAAAGCTCATCAGCTTCGGTCCGCGTCCGCAGGACTTCCTTGCCTGCAACGCACCCATCTATCAGCTCTATCAGCTGGGTATCGAGATTCAGGAAAATTCCGAGCTCGATCTGTTTGAGGCATTTAATAAGCATGCGGGAGATGAGAGAATCCCGGCAGTGGCCCTGGATATGGCGAAGGAGCTCGGCGACGGCAACAAGAAGCCTGAGGTGCTTGAGAAGCTTGCACAGTACGAACTCACCCTGCTCGACTGGATCGAGGCAAACAAGGGCAGCCGCAGCCATGTAGTGATCGCGGGCAAGTGCTGGCCGGCCTTCCAGACCCAGTTCGGTTTTGTGCCCTGCTATGTAAACAGCCGTCTGGCTGCACGTGGCATCCCGGTATCCTGTGAGGTGGATATCTACGGTGCGCTTTCCGAGTACATCGGACAGCTGGTAAGCGACGATGCGGTAACGCTTCTTGACATCAACAACTCCGTGCCGCGAGATATGTACGAGTCCGAGATCAAGGGCAAATTCGATTACGATTACGATATCAAGGATACCTTCATGGGCTTCCATTGCGGAAATACCTGCTCCACGAAGCTTGCATTCCATGAGATGAAGAACCAGAAGATCATGGCACGTACACTTCCGGAGGAGGTGACCAACGGTACGCTCGAGGGAGATCTGATCCCGGGACATGCAACGGTTTACCGCCTGCAGAGCACCTCGGATGCAAAGCTCCGCGCCTATGTGGCAGAGGGCGAGATCCTTCCGGTTCGCACCAGATCCTTCGGCGGCATCGGTATCTTCGCGATCCCGGAGATGGGACGCTTCTATCGCCATGTACTTGTAGAGAAGAATTATCCGCATCATGCGGCAATCACCTTCCACCACAACGGAAGATTACTCTACGAGGTATTCAAGTTCATAGGCGTTGAGGTGGACGAGATCGACTACAACCGTCCGAAGGGTGATCGTTATCCGACGGAAAATCCGTTTGCAAAATAGACCCTCCTGAGACATGGGGAGATCCGTCTCCCCGTGCCTCTTTTATAAATCAGCGAGGACGACAGGATTCTTCGCTGCGCTCAGAATGACAGGCGGATTGTCATCCTGAGGGCGCCAGCCCGAAGGATCTTGTGATCGTTAGTCAGGGAGAATAAATTATGACTATAAAAGAGATGATCGATGCGGGTAAGACCGCCATCGGTATTGAATTCGGCTCCACCAGGATCAAGGCAGTCATGGTCGATGCGGCGGGCAAGCCCATTGCAGAAGGCGGCCACACTTGGGAAAACCAATATGAAAACGGCGTGTGGACCTACAGTCTTGACATGATCTGGACGGGTTTAAAGGACGCTTACGCTAAACTGCTTGCGGATGTAAAGGAAAAATACGACACCGTGATAAAGACCACGGGAGCGATCGGTTTTTCCGCCATGATGCACGGCTATATGCCCTTTGACGAACAGGGCGAGCTGCTGGTACCCTTCCGCACCTGGAGAAACACCATCACCGGCGAGGCGGCAGCAGAGCTTACGAAGGAGTTTTCCTTCAATATCCCGCAGCGCTGGAGTATTGCGCATCTGCATCAGGCAGTGTTAAATAAGGAACCACATGTGGGAAGCATTTCCTTCCTCACGACGCTGGCCGGCTATATTCATTGGAAGCTGACGGGTGAGAAGGTGCTGGGCGTGGGAGATGCCTCGGGTATGTTCCCCATCGACAGTAAGACAAGAGATTACAACAAGGATTATCTTGAAAAATACAATGCGCTGATCGCAGACAGGGGCTTTTCCTGGAAGCTCGAAGGCATCCTGCCGAAGGTGCTTGTCGCGGGTCAGGCCGCAGGTAAGCTTACCGCGGAGGGTGCAAAGCTTTTGGACGAGAGCGGCAACCTGGAAGCGGGCATCCCGCTCTGTCCGCCGGAGGGCGATGCGGGCACCGGCATGGTGGCTACCAACAGTGTAGCTGTAAAGACCGGAAATGTATCGGCCGGAACCTCCATCTTTGCCATGGTCGTGATGGAGCAGGCATTAAAGGCGGTTCACGAGGAGATCGATGTGGTGACAACACCCGTGGGCGATGACGTGGCCATGGTACACTGCAACAACTGTACCTCGGATATCAACGCCTGGGCAAATGTGTTCAAGCAGTTTGCGGAGGCGGTGGGAGCACCGGTGGATACGGACAAGCTCTATACCACCCTGTTTACCGCAGCGCTCGCCGGAGCGCCGGACTGCGGCGGTCTGATGGGCTTTAACTATTTCTCGGGCGAGCCCGTGACCGGCTTTACCGAGGGAAGACCTCTCTTTGCAAGAGCGGTGAATGCGGACTTTTCGTTTGCCAACTTTATGCGGCTGCATCTGTACTCGGCTGTCAGCACCCTGAAGGTGGGCCTGGACATCCTGCTCAAGGAGGAGGCTGTCAAGGTAGACAAGCTCTACGGACACGGCGGCTTCTTTAAGACAAAGGAAGTCGGACAGCGCATCATGTCGGCAGCCACCGGCGGACCGGTGACCGTGATGGAGACAGCCGGAGAGGGCGGTGCCTGGGGTATTGCGGTGCTGGCGCTTTACATGGCGAATGCGGAGGGCAAGTCCCTTGATGCGTACCTAAATGAGACGATCTTTGCGGGTGAGGCGGGAAGTACCGTTACCGCAACACCGGAGGAGATCGCGGGATTCGACAGCTTTATGGTAAAGTTTAAAGAGGCATTATCTATGGAACAGGCGGCTATCAATGCTATTTAAGACCACGGGATTCTTCGTCGCTACGCTCCTCAGAATGACAGTCGACCTGTCATCCTGAGCGTAGCGAAGGATCCTGAAATCGATAGCCAAATCAGAATAGGAGAAAACATGTTAGAATCATTAAAACAAGCAGTCTATGAAGCCAATATGGAGCTCCCCAAGCGAGGCCTTGTCACCTACACCTGGGGCAACGTGAGCGGGATCGACCGTGCGGCGGGGCTCTTTGTGATTAAGCCGAGCGGTGTGGACTACGAGACCATGAGCTGGGAGGATATGGTGGTCATGGACTTAGAAGGCAATCGGGTGGAGGGAAGGTACAAGCCCTCCTCGGATACGCCGACACATCTGGAATTATACAAGCGCTATGAGGAGATCGGCGGCGTGGTACACACTCACTCGCCCGAGGCAACGTCCTGGGCACAGGCGGGCAGGAGCATTCCGCTCTACGGAACCACGCACGCGGATTATTTCTACGGCGAGATTCCCTGCGCGCGCAGCCTGACGCAGGAGGAGATCGACGAGGCCTACGAGAAAAACACGGGCCTTGTGATCATTGAGACCTTCGATGAAAAGGGATTGAATCCCATGTACACTCCCGGCGTGCTCTGCACGAACCACGGCCCCTTTACCTGGGGCAAGGATGCGGCAGAGGCCGTGCACAATGCGGTGGTGCTCGAGGAGGTGGCCAAGATGGCCCTAAAGACCGAGCTCATCAACCCGCAGGTAAAACCTGCGCCGGACCGCATCAGAGATAAGCATTTCTTCCGAAAGCACGGAGAGAATGCTTATTACGGACAGAATTAGGAATAAAAAGATGACAGCCGCGGCTGTCATCTTTTTTATTCCGGTGTAAATTCGAATAATTCGAAATCCTCATCTTCGTCTTCCGGTGTCATATCCGGCTCAGCCTCATGAACGAGGGCAAGTACATCCTCGTACATGCGCATCATTCGGTCGTGCTCTGCCTCGATGAGAACTGCATTTTCATCCTTTGCGGCATTCTCAAGCCGTCGCGCGATCTCGGAAAGCTCTGTCGCTCCGATGGTCTTGGAGGTGCTCTTCAGGGAGTGCACGTGAACGCCGTAGGTATTCCAGTCTTTCTCTTGAAAGCTCTTTGTGAGCGCTTCCTTTTTCTTCACCGATTCCTTCTGATATTCGGCCAGGAGCACGTCGTAAAAATCCTCGTCTCCGTTGCAGAATTGAAGGGCTGCTTTTCTGTCGATCAGACCGGATGGATCGGGATCCGCTGCTTTTTCTTCCGGGACCGGATCCGCAGCCTTTTCTTCCGGGGCAGGCCTTTTTATCGGAGGTATCTCCGCATCCGCAGGCATGATCTTGTCCTTCGGAATGAACTTGAGGAGCATTTCCTCGAGGGCCTGACTGTCGAGTGGCTTGGTCAGGTAATCGCTGAAGCCTTCGGAGAGATACCGCTCCTTCGCACCCGAGACCGCATCGGCCGTCAGGCAGATAAAGGGCGTTTCCTTGTTGGAGCCGTAGCGGTCATCGATGATCAGGCGCATTGCCGTGGTGCCGTCCATTTCCGGCATGCGCTGGTCCATCAGGATGACATCGTAGACCTTGGAATTTGCCATTGCAAGGGCCTCCGTGCCGCTTGATGCCGTATCGATGTCGATCATTGTTTTCTTTAAGAGTCCCTTGACGACCGTCAGGTTCATCTGCGTGTCGTCGACGACGAGAATATGCGCGTCCGGCGCGTGGAAGGGTTCCTGCTTGACTTCAAGTGCACTGATGCTCTTTTGGAAACGCTCTCGGAAATCTCCTAAGCGCTCGTCGGATAACACGTACTGCGGGATGGTGGCGGTAAAGGTAGAGCCATGGCCGTAGTCGGAATCCACACTGATGGTGCCGCCCATCATCTCGACCAAGCTGCCGGTGATGGCAAGCCCCAGGCCGGTGCCCTCGATGGAGCTGTTCTTTTCGATGTCCATGCGCTCAAATTTCTTGAACAGGCGGCCCTTGTCCACATCCTTGATACCGATTCCCGTATCTTTAACGGAGAACACAAGCTCCGTTCTCTTTTCGTTTTCATTGCCCGCAAGGCTGCGCTCGGATACATTCAGCTGCACGCTTCCCTTGGGGGTATATTTTACTGCGTTGTTTAACAGATTCGTCACGATCTGACGCACGCGAACCTCGTCGCCGTGCAGCGCATTCGGAAGGGAGCTGTCCGCATGGACTTCAAACTGAAGACCCTTGGAGGCTGCCTTGAAGGAAATCATATTGCTCAGATCGTTTAATACATTGCTTAGGCTGTAGTCGGTCTCTACAATCTCGAGCTTGCCGGCCTCAATCTTTGAAAAATCGAGGATGTCGTTGATGATGGAGAGCAGGTTTTTGCCGGCGCTGTCGATGTTGCCCGCGTAGGTGCAGATATCCGTAAACACGGCCTGCGGCTCAATCTTGCTCTGCGGTAGCGTATCCCTCGCCCGCAGGCTTTCCTGCAGGATCATCTCGTTCATGCCGAGAACGGCATTGATGGGGGTGCGGATCTCATGCGACATATTTGCAAGAAATTCGCTCTTTGCGGCATTGGAGTTTTCCGCCAGCTGCTTTGCCTTGGCAAGCTCCTCACGTTCGTGTGCTTTTTGCTCGGAGCTTACGATCAGGATGATGGTCACCGTGAAGGCTACGATGATGAAGGATACGATGAACAGCATGACCGCGATGGTAGTGAAGGCATCGGTCTCCTCGGCATCGGCGATGGCGGCGGTCAGAGTGTTACGCATCCATACCGCGATAAAGTATCCGCCGAAACAGCAAAACAAGACGAAAACGATATAAATGGGCTTAAAGATCTTCGCCAGTCTGGAGCGGGAATTCGTGTTGCCTTTGCCCTTGCCGATGGCATATTCCTTGCTGATGGCGACGGGGATCAGAATATAGGTGATGTAGCTGATAAAGCAGAGGTAGTAATATGGGTCGAGCAGGTCGGAGGGCCAATCAAAGCAGGTGACGGTCCAGGTTGCGAATTCAAGCGTCACATATAAGAGGAGTACAATGTTGATATACGGGAAACGGGAACCCTTTGCCCGGGTTTTTCTGTAGTAAAGGATGCCGTCCAAAGCCAGGCAGGCAACGGCATTTGCCCAGAAGACCTGCCAGATATTGTTGAAGATCCCGCCGAATTCCAGATATTTGATCAGCTGGAGAATGTTGAGGGGGACAGGTAAGAGTGCAAGCGGAGAGAAGGAACGCTGTCCGATCTCCTTCCTTAAAGAAAGCTGTAAGAGCACGATCATCACGAAGGCAACGTTCCACCCGGCATAGGCGAGTAACGATGAAACACTCGGATCGTCGTGCATCACGAGCACGTAGACTCCCCAATAGTAATTGGAAAGAAAGCAACCTAAAAAGAACACAGTCGCAAAGGTGATCGGATTATTCGTGCGTTTGAAATACATGAAGAGGCAGAGCATCAGCCCGACCAGGTTCATGAGGATCGCTATGGAATTGTTTATTTCTTCAATACCCATATATGTATTATAGCTTAATCAGCAGTGTTTGAAAAGTATAATTAAGAAACAGTTAAGGATTACATAGGGGTGGGATTAAGATTTCGGGGGGCTTTTTGTGTATAGTAAGATCAACTTAAGAAACCAAAACGCAAAGGAGCGATAATATGAACGAGAAAAAGGCATTGTTAACCGCAAAGGATCTGTCCAAGACATTTTCCAACGAGTCCGTGCAGCAGCATGTATTGAAAAACTTAAACCTTTCCATTTATGAGGGCGATTTCACCGTGATCATGGGAAACTCCGGATCCGGGAAGAGCACACTCCTTTATTCCCTTTCCGGTATGGACCGGCCGTCTCTCGGGACGATCACCTACTTTACGGGGGATAAGAGCGACGGGATTGAGATCTCAAAGTTGAGCAACGACAAGCTGGCGGTGTTCCGCCGCGATCACGCGGGCTTTGTATTCCAGCAAAACTACTTAAACGACAGCATGAGCGCACTTGACAACGTGATGGTATGCGGTCTTTTGAAAAACAAGGACAGAAAAGCCCTTGCAAACAAGAGCAGAGAGCTTCTTTCGAGGGTGGAGATCACCGAGCAGGATTTAAACAAGTATCCGACACAGCTCTCCGGAGGGCAGCAGCAGCGTGTGGCCGTGGTGAGAGGCGTGATCAACGATCCGCAGATCCTCTTTGCGGATGAACCCACCGGCGCGCTAAATTCACAGAATACGACGAATGTGTTAGACATTCTTTCGGAGCTCAATAAGACGGGACAGAGCATCGTGATGGTGACCCACACGGTGAAGGCCGCGGAACGCGGAAACCGCATCCTGTACCTTGCGGACGGCGTGGTGACGGACGAGCTCGATCTCGGACCCTACGCCGGGGATTACAGGGACGAGAAGAATCCGCAACTGGAACAGGCAAAAGAGAGACATGCGAAGCTGAAAAATTTCTTGCAGGAGATGGGTTGGTAGGGAGGCCATGAAATGTATAAACTCTTTATGATAGCGAAAAACAATATGAAAAAACAGAAGGGCGATATGATCACCCTCTTTATCCTGACACTGCTTTCAGCCTTCCTGATCTTCTCGAGCGTATCTGTATTAACAGGCATGGGCAAGGTGATGGACGACGCATTCGAAAAGAACAACGGAGCCGAGGTGATGCTCTACACAGATAAGAATGAGGGGGCATGTGCCGCAGCGGAGGAAGCGTTTAAAAACGAAAACCCGGTGGATTACGAGTCTGTAAATGTGATCGATTGCTTGCCGGATTACAGGAATGCCGCAAGCGAGGAGTGGAGCAACAATGAGTTCTTTTTCGGCAGATATGAGCATGAGCAGCGTCTTCAGAAGATGACATTCCCGGAGGGCCTTTCCGGCGATGACATCATCGTGCCTTATCAGATGAAGAATCGTCTGGCCGTGGGCGACACGCTTGAGATCAAGTTAAACGGCAAGGTGACCGCGTTTCATGTGGCAGGCTATTCGGAGGATCCGTATTTTTCGGTCATCCTGAACATAAACGTTTATTACTGTTACATCTCGGATGAGATGTTTGAGAAGCTGTTGGCAGACTACCCGGGTGATGTTGCGGAGAACGTTATGCACATGGGACACTGGGATGCTTCTGCGCTTGAAGACGGCAAGACAACCATCGATCTGGAAAATGCGGTCACGGACAGATACAAGACGCTGATCGCGCCGTATCTGACCGAGCACCCGGAGTATGCAAGCTACATGGCATTAAACTGGGAGACCATGAAGGGCGGTGCAACCATCGTGCCCATGATCGTGATGGGAATCCTTTTGATCTTCGCTGTGCTGATCCTGATCATCACGGTAGTGATCATCTCCTTCTCGGTAAGGAATTTCATTCAGAGGAACATGAAGAACACGGGCATTCTCGAAGCAGCCGGTT
>CACZPL010000039.1 GCA_902783015.1 uncultured Lachnospiraceae bacterium | reverse complement strand
CCTACTATACGCTGTCCATACTGGTGACCGTGCTCGAGATGATCTTTACGCTCTACGCCGTCCTCTCGGTCCCGATCCTGCTTGTGCTGGCAATGTTCCTTTTGGTCAGCAATATCATCCTGATCCGGCGCGAGGGAAAAAGCCTGACCAATACCCTCGGTATCCTGTTAGGCTTCGGTTTGCTCAGCATGACCGTCGGCGGTTTGTTTGTAAGCTATACCTTAGGCGCGTCCTACCGCCACAGCATGCTCCTCTTTCACCTCAGCAAGATCTTCGACGTATTCTTCTTCTCGGTGCCCGTATACCTGGAGTGTCTCATGGCAAGCACATTGTTCTGCACACTGCGGGTTCAACGCTTCGTGCCGAAGTTTGACAAGGATTACGTGATCATCTTAGGCTGCGCCATCAGGCAGGACGGAACCGTGACACCGCTCCTGAAGGGCCGCGCAGACCGTGCTCTCTGGTTTGCAAAGAAACAAAAGGAAGCCACCGGCAAGGAGCTCATCTTCGTCCCCTCCGGTGGAAAGGGCGATGACGAAGTGATCTCCGAGGCACAGGCCATCAAAAACTACCTGCTCGAAAACGGGGTGGATGAAGCGCATATCCTGATGGAGGACAAATCCACAACCACCCGGGAAAACATGGAGTTTTCCAGGCGTCTCATCGAGGAGCACGCGGGAAGCGATGCGCATGTTTCCTTTTCCACCACCGGATACCACGTGTTCCGAAGCGGCAACATTGCCAGATCCGCAGGTCTTCGCGCCTCCGGCATGGGGAGCAGGACGAGGTGGTACTTCTATGTCAATGCCCTGATCCGCGAATTTGCGGCCAATCTTGCGGCGGAAAAGACCAGGCACCTTGTAAACATGATCGCGCTGATGATCTACGCGATCCTGATCTCATGGGCCGGAACATATATATACTGATGATATCATAAACGAAATACGATCGGAGGAAAAAACATGATCAATGAATTTTACAAAGACATGACCGGAAAGGGCTCGGTCATCCGCGAATTCTTTACGTATGCCATGGCCAAGGCAAAGGAGATCGGCGCGGACAATATCTACAACTATTCCATCGGAAATCCGTCGGTTCCCGTACCGCAGGAATTTACGGACTATATGATCGAACTCCTGCAAAAGGAGGATCCGGTGAAGCTGCACGGCTACTCCCCCTCCCTCGGTCTCGACTCCACCAGACAGGCGGTGGCAGACTCCCTGAACCGGCGTTTCGACATGAACTACACCAAGGAGGAGATCTTTATGACCTCCGCTGCTGCCGGCGCCATCGCACACGCGCTCCGCTGCGTGGCGGGCGAGGGCGACGAGGTGATCACCTTTGCTCCCTATTTCCCGGAGTACGTCCCCTACGTGACCGGCTGCGGGGCGAAGCTCACGGTGATCCCGGCGGATATCACCTCCTTCCAGATCAACTTTGACGAGTTTGAAAAAGCCCTGAACCCGAAGGTACAGGCAGTGCTGATCAATACGCCGAACAACCCGTCGGGCATCGTATATTCCACGGAGACTATCGAGAAGCTTGCGGCACTCCTTGAGGAAAAGCAGAAGGAATACGGCCACGATATCTACCTGATCACGGACGAGCCTTACAGAGAGATTGTGTTTGCGGGTACCGACGCTCCCTTTGTATCAAAGTTCTACGCAAACTCCATATGCTGCTATTCCTTCTCCAAGTCCCTTTCCCTGCCCGGAGAGCGTATCGGCTATCTGGCGGTGAACCCGGCCTGCAGGGACGCGCAGCTGATCGTGAAGATGAGCGGGCAGATCTCCCGCTTTACCGGACACAACTGTCCGCCTTCCATCATTCAGCTCGCGGTGGAAAAGGTCCTCGACATTACCAGCGATATCTCGGTATACGAAAAGAACATGAATCTCCTCTATGATTCCCTAAGCTCCATGGGCTACGAGATCGTAAAGCCGGGCGGAACCTTCTACATGTTCCCCCGCACCCTGATCCCCGACGCAAACGAGTTCTGCTGGACCGCGGCGAAGGAGCTCAATCTGATCCTGGTACCCGGCGACAGCTTCCTGTGTCCCGGACACTTCCGCATCTCCTACTGCGTGACCACGGACATGGTGGAGCGTTCCCTGCCCGCCTTCGAAAAGCTTTACAAACGCTTCAAATAACTGTATAATTGAAATAGCGTGTTTTCGGAAGAAAAACACAGAATATACTACATTGCACGGAGGCAGATTACTTTGAAACCGAATAAATATGCCGGTATCCTGTTGCACCCCACATCCTTTCCGGGGCCCTACGGAATCGGCGATCTAGGACAACAGGCATACAAATTTGTAGACTTCCTGGTGAAATCCGGCATGAACTGCTGGCAGGTGTTGCCGCTCGGGCACACCGGCTTCGGGGATTCCCCCTACCAGCCGTTTTCCGCGTTTGCGGGACAGCCGCTCATCATCAGCGTGGATAAATTAAAGGAATACCGCCTGCTCTATGACTCGGACTTTACCGAGATGCCGGCGTGGAACCCGGAACAGATCAACTACGGCGACCTGATCGAATTTAAGACCGGCCTTTTCAAAAAGGCTTACGCGCGCTTCACGGACAAGGATACCCACGACGGGCTCTCCGAAAACGAAGAGCTCATGAAGGAGTACAAGGACTTCTGTGAGCACACCGTATGGCTCGACAACTACGCGCTCTTCATGGCGGGTAAAGACTATCATCAGGGCATGCCCTGGTACATGTGGGAGGACGACTTAAAGAAGCCCTCCAAGGCCGTGAAGGAGAAATGGCTGAAGAAGCTTGAGCATGAGGTCGGCTATTACAAGTTCCTGCAGTTTTTATTCTACACACAGTGGACCGCTCTTAAGAAATATGCCAACGCCAAGGGCATCTCCATTATCGGCGATATCCCGATCTTTATGGCCTGGGACAGCGTGGACGTATGGGCGCACCAGGATCTCTTCCTGCTCGACACCAAGGGCTACCCGAAGGTGATCGCAGGTGTACCGCCGGATTATTTCTCGGCGACCGGCCAGCTCTGGGGCAATCCGCTCTACAATTGGAAAAAGCACACCGCCACCGGCTACGAGTGGTGGCTGGAGCGCATCAAGCATCAGCTGAAGCAGTCCGACTTTTTGCGCATCGACCACTTCCGCGCCTTCGACACCTTCTGGGCCGTGCCCTACGGTGAGGAGACGGCTGTCAACGGCAAATGGATCAAAGCCCCCGGCGTCAACTTCTTTACACACCTGGAGGCAACCTTAGGTTACCACCTGCCCATCATCGCCGAAGACCTGGGCGAGATCGACGAATCCGTGACGGAGCTCCGCGAAAAAATGGGCTTTCCCGGCATGAAGGTGCTTCAGTTCGCGTTTGAAAACCCGAACGAAAACGACTTCCTGCCCCACAACTTTGACCGAAATTGCGTATGCTACACCGGTACGCACGACAACGATACCACCCTCGGCTGGTACAATCACTGCTTCGAGCAGAGCCGCGATAAGCTGCGCCGCTATTATTCCACGGACGGCAGCGACATCTGCTGGATCCTGATCCGCGCCTGCTTCGGCTCCGTGGCCAACATGGCCATCGTCCCCATGCAGGATGTCCTCTGCTTAGACTCCTGGGCCCGTATGAACACCCCCGGCGTCGGCGAAGGAAACTGGGCATGGCGCTATAAGGAAGAGGTGCTCACGCCCCAGCTTGAGGCACGCCTCTACGAAACAGCCAAAATGTTCGGCCGCTATTAAACCTCGCAGAAAGGAGGCCACTCCATGCATACGGTATTAGTCGTAATAGTATTATTCTTCTCATTAATACTATGCCTGCCGATTCATTTTTACCTCCGCGCCGTCTCCAAAAAAGACCAGACGCGGGGCTGGATCAAATCCCACAAGCTGGTCCGCTGGTTCTTCAACACAGAGCTTCAATGCGCCGGCTGCAAGGTCATAGTCAAAGGCGAAGAAAACATACCGGAAGAAACGGCACTTTACGTAGGCAACCACCGAAGCTACCTGGACATCCTGATCCATCACAAGATCCTGAATCGCCCGGTAGGCTTTGTTGCAAAAAAGGAAATG
>CACZPL010000038.1 GCA_902783015.1 uncultured Lachnospiraceae bacterium | reverse complement strand
CTTGTTATGGTTGAAGGAACGGAAGTACGGATCCATCTTCATGTACTCGAGGAAATCGTTCATCCAGCCCATGTTCCACTTGAACAGAAAGCCGAGTCCCTTCATGGATGCCGGAGATGTAACGCCCGCCCAGGCGGTGGACTCCTCGGCGATCAGATATGCGCCGGGATTTCTCTCCTCCATCACGGTGTTGATGTTCTGCAAAAGCTTGATGGCATCGTAGTTCTCGTTGCCGCCGTCCTCGTTGGGCAGCCACTGTCCGCTCTGCTTGCCGTAGTCAAGGTAGAGCATGGAGGCAACCGCATCCACGCGCAGTGCATCCACGTGGAACTTCTCCACCCAGAAGAGTGCGTTGGAGGTTAAGAAGTTGGCAACCTCATTTCTGCCGTAGTCGAAGATGTAGGTACCCCAGTCGGGATGCTCGCCGCGGCGTGAATCGGGATGCTCGTAGAGCGGCATGCCGTCAAAACGTCCCAGACCGTGTGCATCGCGCGGGAAGTGCGCGGGTACCCAGTCGAGGATCACGCCGATCCCCAGCTTGTGCATATGATTTATGAAGTACATGAAATCGTCCGGAGAACCGTAACGGCTGGTCGGCGCGAAATAGTTCGTCACCTGATAGCCCCAGGAACCGTCAAACGGATACTCGGCAATGCCCATCAGCTCGATGTGCGTATAGCCCATATCCTTGATATAATCGCCCAGCATCTGCGCGAGCTCGCGGTAATTGTAGAAGCCGAAGTCGGAATCCTCCACCTTCTTTTTCCAGGAGCCGAGATGGCACTCGTAAATGCTCATGGGGCTCTTCATGCGATCCAAGCGGGAGAGCTTGTCTCTGTCCTCCATCCACTTGGCATCGGTCCACTTGAAGTTGTTCAGGTCTGCCACGATGTTTGCGTTGTCGGGGCGCACCTGATTGAAGTTGCCGTAGGGATCCGCCTTGTAGAGGATCTCGCCCTCCCGTGTCAATATCTGGTATTTGTAAATGGCGCCCGGCATCACGTCCGGTATAAAGATCTCATAGATCCCGGAGGTCGCATGCAGCTGCATGGGATGCAGATTGCCGTCCCACATATTGAAGCTGCCCACCACGGATACGCGGCGTGCGTGCGGTGCCCAGACAGCAAAATAGGTACCCTTCACCCCGTCGATCGTCATGGGGTGTGCGCCCAGCTTGTTGTATATATCATAGTCCTTGCCCTCGGCAAAGAGATAAACATCGTAATCGGTAACCAGACCATCAAAGGCGTAGCAGTCCGCGGTTGTCACGTTCGTGCCGTCCTGATAATCCGTGCTGATCCGGTACTTTGTCCCCTGATACTTCTTCTTGGGGAAATAAACGCCGTACAGATCTTCCGCAAGCTCCTGCATCTCCGTAGCGCCCTTGCCTGTGGGGCTTGTCACACTCACCTTGGATGCATGCGGGCGGAAGCAGGTGATCACCTGACCGTCACCGTAATCATGATTACCGAGGAGATGCTTCGGCGCGTTTAATTCGCCGCGTTTCAACTCATCGTAGAGTACCCAGTTTACCCAGTCTTCCAATCGTTTGTTCATGATTTACCCTCCGTTTAAAATTTATGCGGACGGGACCAGTAGTAGATGCAGAACCGTCCAAACAGCATAATGCCGCACAATAAAGCTACGTACAAAATATAATAAAGCATCATTTTTCCGGCATATTCCGGTGGCAGGATCCCCGAAATGAGGCCGCCGCCGAAGTAGGAATAATCGGATTTAAAAAGCATCCGTCGAAATGCAACCGGAAACTCCGCCTTTGACATCAGCAGATAAAACGATATACAGGCGGTCGTGAGCGCTGCGAACGCCGGCCCCAGAATCAGGGGCGAAAACAGCCTGCGACGCGTGATCTTTAACTGCAGGATCAGCGCCGCCGCAAAAGACAGCATACAGATCACCACAGCGCGCCGGTAAAGCTTTTTAAAACCGTTTAACACCTTCGTTTCCTTTTCGCTCAGGGTGTAACCGGAGATATCGTAGGGCTTTTTCGAATATTTTGAAAAGCTTGTCTGCAGCTGCTCGTACACAAGTCCCGCTTCAAAGCCCGAGATCCCGTACTCCGTCAGTTGTTGCTTCGCCACATATTCCTTATTGATTCTTTTATTTGACACAAGCAGGAGAAATGCGCCGCTTAGGATGAACAGCGTCACGCAGAAAACCGCGATCCATTGATATCTGTTGTAAACTTTTTGCATTTCTTCCGATTCTGCCCCCGAAAATCTAATACAGATTATTTTACCATTTATGGGGGGTGATGTAAAGAAATCTTTTGTTGCGATATAGGGGAAAGTTTATTATAATAGAACAATATTGAGGAGGATTCCCATGGAAGAATCAACCAAGAAAAATGTAGCGACTCTGGTCATCTCGACCAGGGCTCCTTACGATATACTCGACTTCGATGACGGTCTTCCGGAGATGACTGCCTACACCAGGCACGAGCTTCTCACCGGCTTGAAAACCCTGCGCCGTCTGCTCTATGCGGATGACAGCAAAAAGGTGCTGCAGGGGATTGAGAACCAGCTCTCCGTGTCTAACACGGTAAACATCAAGTCGCGCATCGCCACAAAGGACGGGCGCGTGCGCTCTGTGTTCATTACCGGACAGGCCTTTCAGATCGAGACCATCTCCGTGCTCCGCTGCGTGTTCAACGACATCACGCACTTGGAGAACGCGGCGATCGAATCGGCGCGCGCAAAAACGGACTTGGACCGCTTTGCAAACACCGTGCCCAGCGGGCTTTCCAAGCATCTGCTGGACAACAACCTGTCGCTGATCTGGGCCAACAACTTCTACTACAGGATCTACGGGTTTGCGGACGAGGTTTCCTACCGTAAGGCTTCCGGCCGCAGTTCCCTTTCTTTCATCCACCACGAGGATCTGTCCCGCGTGATCGACACACTGGCCGACCTCTCCGGCGATGTCTCCGGAAAGGCCATCAGCTACCGTATCCGCAGCGCGGACGGCAACACACACTGGCTCAAGGTGACACTGGCCCCCTCCGGCGAGACCATGAAGGGCTTCCCCGTGGTCAATCTGGTGACCACCGACATCACGGACTTAAAGATCGCCGAGATGAAGGCACAACTCGAAGAGCAGAAATATCTGATCATCTCGGATATCTCCGAGGAGCTCGCCTACGAATATGATTTTAAAAACGACGTTTTGACCTTTGCGGATAAATATAAGACAAGCTTTGACGGCCCCACCATTGTGGATCATCCCGGTGAGCGCCTGATCCTCCAGGGACTGGTATCCCCGGACACCGCCCCCGCATGGCGCAAGCTCTTTGAGCTTGCCTCCTCGGATACAAAGCGGTATACCACCGAGATCAAACTCATGGTTCGCGACCGCGGCTATGAGTGGTACATGACCACCTTCTCGACGATCTACGATAACGAGAACAACCCGATCAGCGTGGTGGGGTTGCTCCGCAACATCCACGAACAAAAAAAAGAGCAGGAGCGCCTGCTCTCACGCGCAGAGCACGATCTGATGACCGGGCTTTACAACAAGACCGCCGCAGAGTCAAAGATCGCACAGGATCTCTCCATCTTAAACGGCAGCTCACAGAGCGTGTTCATGCTGTTAGACACGGACGATTTCAAGCGCATCAACGATACCTTCGGACACCTGCAGGGCGATGAGGTGATCACCAACATCGCAAAGGTGTTGAAGGAGTGCGCGGGCGAGTTTGATATCGCCGGACGTCTCGGCGGTGACGAGTTCTGCCTGTATCTGTCCAATGTCTACGACATGCAGATGGCCGAGGAAAAGGCCGGCTTTATCGCAAAGCGCCTGAGGGAGATCTATCCGCCGGAGCAACAGGTGAAATGTACCATGAGTATCGGCATCACGGCCGTGAGCACGGCGACCTCTTACGAGACCGTACTCGAGCAGGCGGACCGCGCCGTGTACAAGGCCAAGGCAAACGGCAAGGATTGCTGCGTGTTCTACACGCCGGATATGGAACGAAGCGAATACGTAAATACGCGTGAATAGAAACCGAGAGAAATAAAAAAACCGCCGTGGGTTAATCGGCGGTTTTTTTATTTATGATTCAATCGATTACAGCTTGTTAACAGCCAGGCTCAGTCTGGAAATCTTTCTGGAAGCTGTGTTCTTGTGGTAGATGCCCTTGGAAGCAGCCTTGTCGATCTCTGCGGTTGCAACCTTTAATGCTGCCTGTGCAGCTGCCTTGTCGCCTGCTTCGATCGCAGCCTCAACCTTCTTGATCAGAGTCTTTACCTTGGACTTGATCATCTTGTTTCTCAGGGTCTTGGTCTCGATAACAAGAATTCTCTTCTTTGCGGATTTAATGTTAGCCAACTTCAGGTTCCTCCTTTTGTTCTTTAACAATGATTATATATCACTTAGGTCAAGACACGACAGCACATCCACACCACCAGATATGCCGGACCCGTGAATAATACATTTTTACAGCGAACTATAGAATAGCAAAAAATAAAGGGTGTGTCAACAGTTTTTTGTTGACACACCCCGATTATTCTCAGATTAGCATACGCCCTGAGCGATCATTGCCTCAACAACCTTCTTGAAGCCTGCAATGTTGGCACCTGCAACATAGTTGCCCTCCATGCCGTACTCCTTGGCAGCGTCATCGATATTGTGATAGATGCCTACCATGATGCCCTTGAGCTTGGAGTCAACCTCCTCGAAGCTCCAGGAGAGTCTCTCGGAGTTCTGGCTCATCTCAAGTGCGGATGTAGCAACACCGCCTGCGTTTGCAGCCTTACCGCCGACAAACGGTACGTTGTTTGCCTGGAAGTACTCGGTTGCCTCGATTGTGGTCGGCATGTTTGCGCCCTCGGCTACATACTGTACGCCGTTTGCAACCAGCATCTTTGCATCCTCGATATCGAGCTCGTTCTGG
>CACZPL010000037.1 GCA_902783015.1 uncultured Lachnospiraceae bacterium | reverse complement strand
TTTCGGAAAAAACCTGATTCTTTATATCAAGTCCGTCGACGATCTGCTTCTGAATCGCTTTGGCCTCTTCGATGAGGGAAGAACCGTCAAGAGTAGAAGCAAAGTTTTCCAAGGTGGTCTTTTCCCGTTCAAGATCCTGTACTACGTTTTCGTGATACTTCTTTTCCTCCATACATCTATCAAACCCTTGCATAAACTTCTCTTTTGCACCGGGTTCCGTATATAAGGAAAAATCGGTTTCCTGTTTTAACTGATTCACTTTTGCATCGGCGAGATCCTTGCCCAGTTTATCCACATCCGTGTCTTTATACGGTTCAAGAGCTTTCCCGATCTCGCGATAGGTTTGGTCTGTTTTTGCCTGAAAATTGGCCACATCTTCCTTGTGTTTGGCAGCCGCCACCTTATCATGGATGCATAGATACATCAGGGAAACCGTGTTCATCTGTTCCAATATTTTGGTGACATTGCTTATGGTGCTGCCGGGAATCGTGCTGCTTATAAAGCCATCCGCAATATTATATTTGATGGCATCGTCATCAAAGGTAAGGATCGGCTTCCCAACCCCCTGTTTCGTGAGTGCCTGGTGGGTAGTAAGCAGCTTCTTGGCTTCCTCAAAAAATCTCTCGGGAGAATTTTTCAGAGAATCTAACCGCGAATGGATCTCCTTTACTTTGGCGAGGGATGTTTTCATGGCGAAAAGAGCATCCTTTTTTCCGGGATCGGTTTCGTCGTTATAAAGATCTTCGAGTGCTGTAAGCTGTGCGTCGATCGTGCTGATGTTCGGAATGGATGAAATGGCACCGAGCAGTGCATCGATGTCGTTTTTGAAAAGGTCGTAATTCATAGAAATCTCCTTTCTGAATCAATCCTGTGCGCAAGTGCGATATACTGATCCTAGGATACCATAAAACCGAAAAATCATCAACGGAAACCCTTGCATTTTTGACCGGATTCTTGCCTTTGTCCGACTTTTTTTGTATAATGAACATACTATTCGCGCGCTTGCGGAGTAATCGTTTTCGCGCGGGAGACAACAACATATTCTTATCGCAGCTCACGAGGGTTTACAGGAAGGAAGAACGATATGACGATCATAGAACTAAACGGGATAAATGCATCCATATATGCGTCCTATATGGGGGAGGACATGGCGGAAAATCTGGGCAGAGAGTTTTATCGCGGCTTTGTGGTCAAGTCCGATGAAGACGGCAGCTTTGCGGCAGGTGTTGTCTGGGAGTACCGCAATGTCGGAGACGAGGAGAGTACGGAAAGCGTGATCAAGTGGATCCGCATCGCGGATGCCGATGCGGCGGAGCCGCTGTTTCAGGCATATTCGGAGAAGATCAGAGAGTATCCCGTGGTGCGCTCGCGCTTTGTGATCCCCGTAAAGGACGGCAAAACCGAGAGGGAAGCCCTGAAGAAGGCGGGCTTTACCGCGAAGCTGACAGAGGGGGATTCCATTATCGTCTCCCTTGCCGAGCTTTTGAAAATGCCTCTGGCCAAAAAACGCAAGCTTCCGGAGCAGATCGGTACCATCAATGAATTGACGCTTCGCAGCTTCAAGCGGGGGATCACCAAATGTGTGATGGCGGGGAAAAAGGGCCTGTGCGAGGATCTGATCTATCTTCCCATGAGCTGGTTTGAAGCGGATGTATCCTGCTTTGCCAAAAAAGAGGATCTGATCTGTGGGTATCTGCTGTTTCACAAGCTTCCGTCGGGGATGATCTCCATACAGCTGATGGTCGCGCTGGGGGAGGACTATCAGCAAAATCTGATCGGAATGATGCGGAAGTTTATCTTCGCCATGGAAGAAAACTATCCGACGGATACAAAAATTCTGCTGAATCGTCACAATCAGGCGTCGTTACAGCTGACGGAGAAGCTTCTTCCGAGAGGCTTCGGGATACCGGTTTACGCCGGAGAGAGGGAGGAACAGTCCTGATGACAGCAAGCCGGGGAAGGTACCGAAATAGTGTGCTGGCACCGCTTACGGTGGGGATCAATCTCTTCATGATCCTGTTTGCCCTTTTTGAGATGGCCATGAGAAAGATCGATACGATGCCGCCTCTTTGGGCAATGAATGCAGGTATAGATTTTGTCGGTATGATCGTGGGCTGCGTGATCCTGATCTGCTGTTATGTGGACATGCAGCGGATCGGTATGGACCAGCGGTATTTCCGATACCTTGTGGAGGCGACGACCTTCAGCCTGTTCACGGATCTCTCCGCCTGGATGATGAAGGATCAGGCAAGGTTTTGGATGTTAAACCGTATCGACAACACGGTTTTCTTTCTGGTATCTCCGGTTACGGTCTATTTTTTCTGGCGTTATGTGGCACAGATCATAGGTCGGGATGATCCGCGGATCGGGAAGGCTGAGATCCTGTTGAAGATAGGCCTTTTCGTGGAAATCTTCATGGTGATCATCAATTTTTGGTTCGGATTCTTTTTCACGGTGGATAAAAACAGCTCCTACCGCAGAGGTCACCTGTATCCCGTGTTCATGCTTTAC
The DNA here is from genome assembly GCA_902783015.1 of uncultured Lachnospiraceae bacterium. Classification (GTDB taxonomy): domain Bacteria; phylum Bacillota; class Clostridia; order Lachnospirales; family Lachnospiraceae; genus Coprococcus_C. The sequence continues at coordinate 2,304 of CACZPL010000037.1, read as the reverse complement.
TCTGTCGTGGTGACGATCGTGATCATCGCTCTGATCGTGGCAAACCGAAAGAAGCTGCACAGACGACAGATCATAGCGCTCGTCATCTATCTCGGGACACCGCTTCCCCTGATCATTGTAGCGATCTTTGTATACGGCCTCTCCTTAAACTATATCATGTGCATGCTGGATACCCTCGTGATGTACGGCGTGCTCTCGGTGGAGCAGGGCAGGGAAAAGATGGCGGTCAATAAGGAGCTCTCCACGGCGGCTTCCATTCAGGAGGGAATGCTGCCCCGGGCGTTTCCTCTGTTCCCCGACAGAAACGAATTTGAGCTTCATGCGTCCATGGATCCCGCGAAGGAGGTGGGCGGAGATTTTTACGACGCCTTTTTGATCGACGAGGATCATCTTGCCATCGTGATGGCAGATGTGTCCGGCAAGGGGGTGCCCGCCGCACTCTTTATGGTGATCGCCAAGACGCTGATCAAAAACCGCTCCCAGATGGGCGGGACACCGGCGGAGATCCTTGCCGACGTGAACGATCGGCTCTGCGAGGGAAATGACGCCAAGCTCTTTGTGACTGTCTGGCTCGGGATCCTGACCGTCTCGACCGGTCACGTGATCGAGGCCAACGCCGGCCACGAGAATCCTGTGATCCGAAGGGGCGACGGAGCTTACGAGGAGCTGAAAAGAAAGCACGGCTTTGTATGCGGAGGCAAGAAAAAGATGCGGTACCGGGATGATGAATTTGATCTTCATCCGGGGGACATTCTGTTTGTATATACGGATGGGGTGTCGGAGGCGACCAACGGGGACGGGGTCCGCTATGGGACAAATCGCATGCTCACGGCCCTGAACGAAGCGGGCGATCAAAATCCCGAGGAACTGCTGAAGGCAGTCCGTAAGGACGTGGATGTATTTGTAAAGACAGCGCCCCAGTTCGATGATCTGACCATGCTCGCGGTCAGGTATCTCGGCGCGGGAACGTAAATAATAAAGGATGGGTTATTTGATGGAACAGATGAGTCAGGAAGCGAATACAAAATATATTCGGGTGGATGCGGAGCTTCTGCCCTATTTCCGGCAATTTGATTTTTTTGATCACTTAAGCTGCCTGGATAAGCCGGGAAGCTTGGCCCTCGGAGCTTTTGTGAGAGGAGAAGACGGGAAGGACCACCCGGCAGCCCTCCTTGTGACGGAGCCGGATCCGGAGGACGGCTCCTTTGTCATACGATGGCTTTATGTGGAGAGCGATCACCGGGGACAGGGGATCGGCAGCCGGCTGTTATATCTCATCTTTGCGGAGGCGGAGGGACGGAAGCATACCCGGGTGGTTGTCAGGATCTCCGACGAGTACTTAGATGCCGCACCCGAATGGGACCCGGAGCGTTTCTTCATGGACTGCCTTTTCGAGGAGGAGGACTCCGTGATGGATGAGTTTGTCTTCATGGTGGGAGAGCTGACGGAGAGCAGGGAGTACAAGAAGATCATCGCTGCGGGTACACCGGTGCAGACGATCTCGGAGCTTTCCAAGGAAGAGAAAAAGGAGATATACGGGAAGACGGAACGGTACGTACGGCTGCTTGCCGATGAGGAGATCAGCTGCGTCCTCACGGAAAGGGGAACCCATAAGGCGGCGATCTTCGTAAGGCAATACGGAGATGTCTACTACCCGTTTTGCATGATCGGGGAGAACAGCTCCGACATGGAGCGACTCGCAAGGTCGGCGCTGATCTTTCTGACGGAGGCGGAGCCCTCGGAGATGCTGCGGGTGGAATGTACGAGCATGGCCGGGGAAAAGATCATGGAAAAGCTCGGACTCCCCGGAAAAAAATACATGGTCAGCTACAGGGAGGCAAGCGTGGCAGACTATCTGAAACTTTTGGAGGAAGACAGGAGAAGGATCACGACGAGTTTAGAATGATGCATCGCGCAGACGAATGTATTGGATAAGGAGGTAGCCATGGCACTTTCACAAGAAAGAAAAGAGCGGCTTCGTGAGGATCTGAAAGGTATTCAGACAACAGAGGAACGGCAGGCAATCCAGCTCTCGCAATCCCAGCACAGGATGGGAGAAAAAATGAGGAGCATGCATACCATAGATGCCACCGTGCAGGAATCCCTGAAGATCAAGGAACTGCTCGCCAATAAGGAGGAACTGGACCTTGCGCCGGAGGATCAGGTCGATCTTGTTTTCAGGGCGAGCAGAAACCAGAATTTCTTCTTTATGAACCAGGAGAAATGGGGCGGCGACAGCGAGATCATGAAGGATATCAAGCTGCAGCTGAGCGAATATGAAAAGCAGATCCATGAGAGAGGTGT
>CACZPL010000036.1 GCA_902783015.1 uncultured Lachnospiraceae bacterium | reverse complement strand
GCGAATGTCCTGCTTATAAAACCGCTTGTCAAACGAAATCGAAGCGTTAAAGTTATATACCAGTCGGTCGGTCTCCTTCGTAAACCGCCCGCCCCAAAGCTGCGCCATAATCCGTACCTCACTTTTCCAAAAATTAAACAAGAAACATTATAGTCGACCGTGCCCATATTTACAAGGAAAAGGTTGTTTTTTTTCGCCCCATACTATACAATAGGTCACGGATTAATCATCAATAACGCAACAATTAAGTCAGATAACGCTGAGCACTGTTTGACTGAGCCAACCAGCGTGGACTCTGTATTGTATGTCGCGTCGTATAAGGAGCAAACAAAAATGCAACAAATTACAACGTTACTTGCCGCAACGGGCGACAGCGGAAAACCGCTTTTGATCGCCGTCTGCCTGATCGTCTCGATCGTCCTGATGATCGCACTGTTCGTAACCGGCAGATATGTCAACAAAAAGAACGAAGACGAGGACGACGATGAGCGATAAAACAATCAAACGTCTCATATGGATCGTTCCCCTGACCATCTTGTCCTGTGTATTGCTCTATCTTTTTTTCGGCTGGGATATCCTCACCAAAATGCACCCGGATCGCGTGGCCTATGACATGGCACAGCTTACCGCCAGGGTGAATGAGGACTTGAATGCCGGCAAGGAGGGCGGTATATTTTTTGTGTCTAAGGATGTGAGCGTATCCGAGATTGACGGGATCAATGATTATATCTGCAGCATGAACGGCATGGTGGATCAGTATACCGTGACAGAGCGGCTGCCGAAGGGCATCCGCGTGCGCTTTAAATATGAGATATCAGACAATTATTACGCATACGAATATCTGATGAAAAAAACTCCGATCCCCGCGGACCGGCCGCTTGCCAGGCAGCTTGCGGATACAGTGGAAAAAATACTGAAGGATGAGATCACGGATGGCATGAGCGAATACGAAAAGGAGCTTGCACTGCACGATTACGTGGTCACACACTGTGCCTACGGATTCGTGGATTCATCCAAAACCTATGCCTACCGCGCCTACGGAGTACTGCTGCAACAGCGCGGCGTATGCAACGGCTATGCAGAGGCACTTGCGCTTCTTTATTCCTGTGCGGGCATTGAGAACCGGATCGTGACGGGCTATGCCGAAGAGGAACTGCATGCCTGGAATCAGGTAAAGATCGGCGGACATTGGTATATGGTGGATGCCACCTGGGATGATCCGCTCCCGGACAGGGCGGAATATGCAGGCCATGCATATTTCAACGTGACGGACGATATCCTCGGCGCGACCCATACGTGGACGAGAGAGGATTATGAACCCTGTACGGTTCTAAACGATAACTATTACAACGTGAAGGATCTGGTGCTCAACCATACGGCCTTTGAGTCTGTTGCCAGATCATATTTTGACAGCACATTGAAATATCCGCTTGAGGTCGTGCTGACCGATTACTCCACGGAATACGATCTCAATTTTCTGTACGAGATCGAGGGCGTACGCAAGGTTTCGTATACACAGCCCGTATCCTACGGCTCAAACAAGCTGGTTACCTTTTACATCAATGCGGAGTAGGGGAGAAGAAAAACAGCGATGAGAAGCATTGAAACGGAAAACGCAAAAGCATATTTAAACGGGCTTTTTACCGAGGAGCGCTACGACAGCTTTTATCTGTATGAGGCAAGGATCAAGGCGGGACTTGACTACTATATCAGCGGAAAAAAGAACAGCGCTTATTATGAGGATTCCGAGGGAAAAAAAGAAGCCGAAGAAGATGAGTACATTCTCTGGAAGGAGATCAAGCAGACCGTGCTTTCGCTGATGAAGGGTGACAGACTCCCGATCTCGGTGAAGCTGATCTTCATGTTCCACAGGGATAATATCAAAAGGCTTTGTGAGATGAACAACCTGCCTGTGAATGAGAACGAGATCGGCGGCTTGTTTATGAACCTTTCTTATGAACAGGAGAAGCTTACCATCACAACGGGAACATCGCTTAAGGTGTTCACGATGGACAAAACGCTGGAGCAGCTTTGGGATGCGACGGTAGAGAAGTTTTATGCATAAAAAAATCGGACCGAACGGTCCGATTTTTTACTTGGAACTAAGCACGCTCAACTTTGCCGGAGCGCAGGCAGGATGTGCAAACATAAATCTTCTTCGGCGCGCCGTTTACGACAGCCTTTACAGACTTAATGTTCGATTTCCACATTCTGTTTGATCTTCTATGAGAATGGCTCACGTTGTTACCGAAATGAGCACCCTTTTCGCAAATACTGCACTTTGCCATAATGATACACCTCCTTACGAGTATTATCCTCAGGGATTTCTCCCCATTCAGATTGCACAACATGAGTATATTAGCAAAGATCAAAGTAAAATGCAAGGATTATTTTATTTTTTTTTATAATAGGTAATATTCTTGTTTTCCAAACAGCAAAAATGTGGTAAAATAAGCCAAGTATGCATAGAAACACCAAAGATCGGAGGACAGAGCATGAAGGGCTATTTAAATAACGAATTCGGCGAGGTCAGTGTGGAGGATGAGGTGATCGCTCAGGTGGCGGGACACGCCGCTTTGGAGTGCTTCGGAATCGTCGGTATGGCGACCATGGGCGTAAAGGACGGAATCGCAAAACTCCTGAAGGGAGACTCCATGACAAAGGGTGTGAACGTTCGGATGCTCGAGACAAACGATCTCGAGATCGATTTCCATATTATCGTTGCCTACGGCGTGAGCATTCAGGCGGTATGTGACAATCTGATCAGCGCGGTAAAGTATTCCGTGGAAGAAATGATAGGGCTTACCGTGAAAAAGATCAGGATTTTTGTAGAAGGCGTGCGAGTGATCGACTAGGAGGACGGAAAAGTGGCTGTTTTAAACATAAATGCGTTCCTCCTTCGGAAGCTGTTTTTGGCGGGCGCCTACAATCTTGAAAAGAACAAGGACTATATCAACGAATTAAATGTGTTTCCCGTTCCGGACGGAGATACCGGCTCCAATATGACGCTGACCATCATGTCGGCGGCGCGTGATGTGGAGCAGCTTGAAAACCCGACGCTGGAATCGCTTGCAAAAACGATCTCCGGCGGTTCACTAAAGGGCGCGCGCGGTAATTCCGGCGTTATCCTGTCACAGCTTCTCCGCGGGTTTTGCCGCGAGGTGAAGGAGAAAAAACAGATTGATATTCCGGTGTTGTCCGATGCCTTTATCCGGGCGGTGGAGACCGCTTATAAGGCTGTCATGAAGCCAAAGGAGGGCACCATCCTTTCCGTGGCGAAGGCCATAGCGGAAAAGGGCGCCGAGCTTGCGCTGATGGAGATCACGGATATCGTGTTCTTTGCCGAGGAGGTACTTGAAGCGGGCAACAAGGCACTTGCCTACACGCCGGAGCAGTTGCCGGTGTTAAAGGAGGCTGGAGTTGTTGATTCCGGCGGACAGGGCCTGATGGAGTTCCTGACGGGAGCGTACTATGCGCTTACCGGGAAGGAACCCGTGGATTCGCACATTCTGCAAAGCGCGCTGAAGCGTCCCAAGGAATCCCTTCACAAGATGATCACCGTAGACAGCGAGTCGATCGAGACCTCGGATATCAAATACGGGTACTGCACGGAATTTATCATTAATCTGGAACGTGAGTTTACGGAAAAAGACGAGGAGGAATTCAAAGAGTTCCTGCTTTCCATCGGCAATTCCTTGGTATGTGTTTCGGACGAGGAGATCGTAAAGATCCACGTACACACGGATCATCCCGGTGAGGCTTTCGAGAAGGCACTGACCTACGGATATCTAACCAACATGAAGATCGACAATATGCGGGAAGAGCATAAGGAAAAGCTTGTGCTTGAGAAGGATAAGGCGAAGGCGCTTGAAAAAGCCCGTCCGGCCGTTCTTCGGCCCTACGGCTTTGTCGCCGTGGCCTCCGGCGAAGGACTTGCGCAGATCTTGAAGGATATGGGCTGTGACCGCATCATCGAGGGCGGTCAGACCATGAATCCGAGCACGGAGGATATTCTGACAGCGGCAAAGGAAGTTCCGGCAAAGACCGTCTATGTGCTTCCGAACAATAAAAACATTATTCTTGCGGCAGAGCAGGCCGCAAAGCTTGAAAAGGAAAAGCAGCTCATCGTGATCGGCAGTAAGACGATCCCGCAGGGCATCTCGGCAATGATCGGCTTCAATCCCGATCATGATGCGGAGGATAATGCCGAGGGCATGCGTGAGTCCATGTCCTATGTGAAATCCGGACAGGTGACATACGCGGTCAGAGATACCGTGATCGACGGCAGAGAGATCAAGACCGGCGATTATATGGGAATCGGAGACAGCGGAATCCAGGCGGTCGGCGCGGATATCACGACGGTTTGTAAAGAGCTTGTCGCATCCATGAAGGATGGCGAGAGCGAGCTGATGTCTCTTTATTACGGCAGTGATGTGAGCGATGAAGATGCAAAGAATCTTTACGGGAAGATGAAAGAAGCCTTCCCGAGACTTGAGATTGAACTCCACAGCGGCGGACAGCCGGTGTATTACTATATCATTTCGGTTGAGTGATCAGGATGAATGAACAGGATCAGGACAAGGTAACTTACGATAAAGATTCGCCCATTGCGGTTTTTGACTCCGGAGTCGGGGGCATCAGTGTGCTCAGGGCGCTCAGAGAAGAAATGCCGCACGAGGATTTTCGATATTTCGGAGATTCGCTCCATGCACCCTACGGGACTAAATCCACGGAAGAGGTCAGGGCACGGGTGTTTGAACTGGTAAAGAGTTTTCGGGCAGACGGCGCAAAGGCCGTGGTGGTGGCCTGTAACACTGCAACAAGCGCCGCGGTGCGCGCCTTGAGGGAGACTTATCCGGACTATACCATCGTGGGGATCGAGCCGGCTTTAAAGCCCGCGGTGCTGGCGGGGAACGAGCAGACCGTGATCGTGATGGCGACGCCCATGACGATACGCAACGAAAAATTCCATGTGCTCATGGACCAATACGTGGATCAGGCGCACATCATCCCGCTGCCATGTCCCGGACTCATGGAATTTGTGGAGGCGGGTAAGACAGAGGGAGACGAACTGTATTCTTTTGTGGAACGCCTGTTTTCACCGTTTGACAAGGAAAAGATTGATTCCGTCGTCCTCGGATGCACGCATTATCCCTTTGTGGCCGATACCGTGCGCAGGGTGATGGGAGATCGGGTGAAGCTGTTTGAGGGCGGCCCGGGGACAGCCAGAGAGACAAAGAGAAGGCTTTCCGTGCTGAATCTTTTATCCGGGCGGGAACGCGCCGGAGAGATCACGATCGAAAACAGCCTATCAGAAGATAAAGCGGAGCTTTGCAGAAAGCTCCTTGGGGCAGATACGTAAGCTGAAGGGGAAGTATGAAAAAGGGGAAGAAAACAGGTATCATCATATTGATCGCGGCGATGCTCATGATCATCACGGTCATGGACACCTGGCTTGTGTTCCGGATGACCGCCAGACAGACGAGAGAATCCGGAAGCTACCAGCTCGAGAATATCAGCCGTGAGTTTGAGAACACCATCAGCAATGCCGAAAAACTCACCATGAGTCTCGGGATCATGGCAGAGCAGTACATCGGAGATGAACAGGCGATGTCCGATTTCATTTACGATCAGATCGATAAGCTCGTGGCGCAGGATATCGGTGTATTCAATGTCTATATCGTCGGCAGTGACTGGAAAATTCTGCCGGGTCTTCCGGACCCGGACAATTTTGATGCAAAGGACCGCGACTGGTACAAGGGCGCGGCAAAGAATATGGGCTCCACCTATGTGACCTCACCGTACACGGATGTTGTGACAGGCGAGGTCTGCTACACGGTTTCCGCCATGTTGGCGGACGGGGATACCGTGATCAGTGTGGATTATACCATGAATACGATCCAGAACTACATCAACCGTATGTACGCGGCCGGTTCCGGCGATGCCGCGATCATGACGGAGGACGGAGTTATCGTAGGCTGCTCCGAGGAGGAGTACCTGGGACACCGCATCACGACCGCCTACCCGGAGTTTACAGGTGTGTTCTCCCTTGCAAAGAGCAAGGAAGGCGTCGTGACGGCCAAGATCAAAAAGGATCATGTGTCCGAAAACCTCTTTGCCACAAGGATCGGAAGCGGCTGGTGTCTGATCATCGGTGAGAGCGATTGGAAGCTGTACGGGAATTCCTACATTCAGCTGTTCATCACACTCGGGCTTTCTCTGGCTGTTTTTGCGGTGATCATCGTGCTATATCTTTTGGCTGTGAGAAACCAGAAGAATGCCGAAAATGCACTCGCATCGAGGGATGAGTTTATCAGCGGTATCACCGGTGAGATCAAGGAACCTCTGCGCGTGATCATAGAGGGCTCGGGCAAGACGAGCGTGGAGGCTATGGACGACTACGAGGAGTCCTTTGCGCGTATCCATTCCGCGGGCGAGCATCTGTCGGATATGATCGGGCAGATGATGTCCTACTCGAGTATTGTTCGTTCCGAAAAGAAGAATAAGAAGGAAAAGAGACGTTCGAAGCACGGCGTGAACAAGTATTTCCGCACCGTGATCCTTCTGTTCATGATCGCCGTGATGATCGTGAGTCTCTACTCAAATATATCCGCTACCTGGCGTTGGGGGAACGAGCTTATGAAGCGCGAGGTTTCGGAATATGAATACCAGGTTGCCGAATGGGTCAATACCCAGAAGAGCCTTTTGGATATGTTCTGCAGTGAGATCTCCGCGCGCCCCGAGATGCTTGACGATTACGATAACGCCGTGGAGTACCTGCGCAGGGTAACGGAACAGTATCCGGAGATCTCGGTGACCTATATGTCAAATCCGGAGCTTAATCCTTCGGTTTATATGAATAACGGGTGGAAGCCGGAACCGGGCTGGGATGTGACCGAACGGCCATGGTACAAGGATGCGCTTGCATCGGAAAACGGATGGAGCATCTCGGCTCCTTACTTTGATGATCAGACGGGTGGTTATTGTATCACCTTCTCGCAGTGTGTTAATGATTCGGAGACGGGAGAATTCCTCGGTGTCTTCGGTATCGATTTCTATATGGAAAAGCTGGTGGAGATTCTGGGCGGCAGTTATTCGGACACCGGCTATGCCTTTTTGGTGGATCCTCTCGGAGAGATCGTGAATCACCCCTTCGGCAGCTATCAGATGTCGCAGGATGGAAACACAAGCGTGACCGACAGTCCATACAGCGGCGCAAAAACAGACAGTGACAGCACCACCATGATCCGTGATTATGACGGAACCCTAAAGATCCTTGCGGCAACGAAAAACGAATCGTCGAGCTTTTCGGTCTACGTGGTCGCAAGTGTCTGGAAAATCTACGGCAAGGTCGTGATCTACGGTCTGATCTGCCTCGCGGCATTTTTGCTCTGCATTATTCTTGTGTACAGATTGCTGACCGATCTGATCCGCTGGCAGGATGAGACCAACCGACAGATGCAGGAGGCTGCGGATTCCGCCATTGAAGCCGGAAAGGCAAAAAGCCAGTTTTTGGCACAGATGTCCCACGAGATCCGAACCCCGATCAATGCCGTTCTCGGTATGAACGAGATGATACTCCGGGAATCGAAGGATCCGGACATCTTGGATTATGCGTCCAATATCCAGTCGGCGGGCAGGACGCTTCTCTCGATCATCAACAGCATTCTCGACTTTTCAAAGATCGAGGACGGCAAGATGGAGATCCTGCCGGTCAAGTACGATGTGGCCGATATGATCCACAATCTGTACAATTCGGTTTCGGAGCGCGCGAAGGAAAAATCCCTTGACGTCAATGTCGAGGTGGATCATACGATCCCGTCGAGTCTGATGGGAGACGACGTCCGGATCACCCAGGTGATCATGAATCTTCTCACGAACGCCGTGAAATATACGGAATCCGGAAGTATCACCCTGATTGTCAAGGTTCAGGAGCAGACGGAGGATGCGGTTACACTCTTCGTAGAGGTGAAGGATACCGGTATCGGTATCCGGGAGGAGGACATGGACAAGCTCTTTGCCTCCTTTGAAAGAATCGAGGAAAAGCGTAACCGAAATATCGAGGGTACGGGCCTCGGCATGTCCATTGTCACAAAGCTTCTTGAAATGATGGACAGCAAGCTTGAAGTAAAGAGTGTTTACGGAGAGGGTTCCACCTTCTATTTCTCTCTCAAACAGGGAATTGTGGACAGCAAACCCATCGGTGATTTTAAAAAGCGTGTTGAATCGCATGCAAGGCTATCCGCACAAAAGGATATCCTTTATACACCCGATGCCCGTATTTTGATCACCGATGACAATGAGATGAATCTGAAGGTGGCAAAGAGTCTGCTCAAGTTAAACGGCGTTGTTCCCGATATCTGCATGTCCGGTGCGGAGTGTATCGAGCAGGTGAAAACACATAACTATGATATTATCTTCTTAGATCATATGATGCCGAAAATGGACGGCATCGAGACTCTGGCGAAGCTGAATGAGGATAAGCTGCTTTCGCCGGAAACACATGTGATCGCGCTTACCGCGAATGCGGTTGTCGGAGCGAAGGAAAAATACATAGCGGCAGGCTTCGAGGATTATCTGTCAAAACCCATTGAGATCACAAAGCTCGAGGAAATGCTGAAGAAGTATCTCCCGGAAGATAAGATATCCGTCAAAACGGAGGAAGCATCGGTATCGGAAACATCGGAAGATGAAGACGACGAGCTCTTTATGTTCCTTCCGGAGGAGGGAGATCAGGCGGAGCCTGTTATGCCAAGCTATTCGGATATTTCCGAGCTTCCGGCAGTGGACGGCATGGACTGGAATTTTGCAAGCGATCATCTTCCTACGGTGCAATTCATCGTAGAGACCGTCAACGATTTCAGAAATGTTATCACAAGCCAGGAGAGCAAGCTTTCCGGCTTCTATGACGGACTTCCGGATGCCGAGGCCATGCATGAGTATCGGATCCAGGTACATGCCATGAAGAGTGCGGCCGCGACCATCGGTATCATCCCGCTTGCGGGTATGGCGAAGGTGCTTGAAGACGCAGCGGCAACGGAGGATGCGGAGACCATCGGTAAGCTGCATCCCGTGTTTACGAAGCTGTGGCTTTCCTATAAAGATAAGCTTGCACCCCTTGCGCCGGAGGAAACTCCGGAGGAGGAAAAGCAGGCTTTCGATAAAGAAAAGACGGATGCGTTACTCCGGGTTGTCAGGGAGGCAATGGAGGAGTTTGACGTTGACCGCGCGGATAGTGCAATGAAGGAGCTTTTATCCTTCGCATATCCGGATGCTATGAAGGAGAAGATCGAGCAGCTGTCCGTCGCCGTGACACAGGTGGATGACGAGACGGTAATCTCGTTGACTGAGGAGTTACTTAAATAAGAGAGGTATGAATCATGGAATCAGTATTATTGATCGGAAAGCCGGGGGAACGCTTTAATTCATTACATGAATTTCTTTCAGGGAAATTACATGTGCAGTACGGTTCCGATAATCCGGAGGTTCTTCGGGCTTCGGTAAACTATTCGGATCCTTATGTGATCGCGGTTTATATGGAGGGCTTTCAGGAAAAGCAAAAACAGCTGTTTGAAGCAATCGATGAGGTGTATCCAACCGTACCCGTTGTCACCGTAGGCACCTTTTTCGAACACGAGATCTTCCAGAGCTTTGAGGCGGATGATCGGTATGATATTCTGATCCGCCCGGCCTCCAACGAGCAGGTGCTTGAGATTATCAACAAAGCAATGGCCGGGAGGGTAGAGCTTCTCAAAAACAGAAAAAAGAAGATCCTTGTCGTGGATGACGACGGAACTTCCCTTCGCAGCATCAAGGCGATCTTGGAATCTCAATATGAGGTGTTCCTGGTCAATTCCGGTGTCAAGGCGCTCGCAAGCATCGAGAAATATCAGCCGGATCTGATCGTGCTTGACTATGAGATGCCGGGCTGTGACGGCAAGCATACTTTGTCGCTGATCAGGGCAGAAGAGGAGTTTAAGGATATTCCCGTGATCTTTTTGACCGGGATCAGCGATCAGTGGCATGTGAAGGCAGTGCTTGAATTAAAGCCTGCCGGATATCTTTTGAAACCGCCGAATCCGCAGATATTGCTCGACAAGATTCAGTCCGTATTAGCTTAGGGAGGTGCCTTGTAATGAAAGATCTCATCATGATCGTAGATGACGATGCGACAAATATCAAACTGGCCGGCATGACCTTAAGCAAGGCAGGGTATCCTGCGGCCGGTGTGAAATCCGGTCGTGCTCTGATTGACTATGTGAAAAAGAAGGGACAGCCCGGACTTGTGCTCCTCGATATTCTGATGCCGGAGATGGACGGCTTTGAAACCTACGAGGCATTAAGAGCTTTGGAAAAGGAGCTTTCACTTTCACCGGTGCCGGTTCTCTTTGCATCCGCAGAAGAAACACCGGAGATCGCCAAGCGTTGCACGGATCTCGGTGCCAGCGGCTTTGTGAAAAAGCCTTATACACCGGATGCTCTGATACAGACGGTGGGCACAACGCTGGCATAGGTACTCGGTAAGTCTTTGGTTTTATTTGGGAGAGTTTTATGAAGGATAATTGGCTGAGTGAATTTCAAGCCTTTGCACATATTGCCATAGTGACAACGATCGTCTTATTTTCGATCATTCTGATAACGCTGAATCTGTTGCTTGGCTGGGAACCCTGGCCCATACCGATTTTGGTCGTGTTTGCTGTATCCAGCGTTATCATGCATATCAGGAGAAGCCCGAACGCGCGCACCAGGATCTTTGTTTATGCCACAATCCTTTTGGTGGACATGTTTTATTACAATGTAAATGTTGTGACGATGTTTGACAGCTCCCTGGTCATCGTTCTTTTCATTCTGCTGTTTTCCATGACAGGCGAGAGAGTGATTGCCATCACCTTTCTTATCGTAGGCTATTTCGGGATGATCTTCCATCTTGTCTCCGTACGTAATACCACGGGACTTGATTTATCTACTGCAAGTGTGATCCGCGCGATCCTGCATTTTTTACTGGTACCGATCGCTGCGTTTCTTGTACTTCATTTGATGAAATCAATTCGTGATATGCGGTACGGATACGAGGATAATATCGAGCGTTTAAAGGAACAGAACAAGAGCGCCAACAATTTTCTTGCAAATGTATCCCATGAGATCCGTACGCCCATCAATGCCGTTGTCGGCCTGACCGGTGTTTGTGTTGAGAAGGAGAACGATCCGGACATCCGTCGGGATCTCCATGCCGTGGTGCAGGCGGGGCATCGTGTCGCCGAGCAGATCGGCAATATCCTTGATTACTCCGAGATCGATATGAGCTCGGTTCACGTCAACGAGGAGGATTATTCCATCTCAACCGTATTGCATGATCTTGTAAACAGGATTGAGCCGTATAAAACAGATAATGTGGAGCTCGTGATCGATGTGGATCCGACCCTTCCCGCCATCCTGCATTCGGATGTCTCCAAGATCAAGAAGATCCTGTGGCATCTGGTTTTTAACGGATTAAAATATACGACGGAGGGCGGCGTTTATGTCCACCTGTATTCCGATGTGCAGGCGTACGGCATCAATCTGAATATCGATGTGAGCGATACCGGAGTAGGAATGGACAAGGAGGAGCTTTCGCGTGTGTTTGAAAGCTTCTATCAGGCAAGCTCCGGCAGAAACAGAACGGCCGGCGGCCTGGGACTCGGTATGCCGGTGGTGTCCGGATTCGCTAATATTCTCGGCGGCTTTGTATCTCTTGACAGTGAGGAAGGAAAGGGTACGACCGTACATGTCTGTATCCCTCAGAAGGTGACGGATCGCAATCAGTGTATGTCCATTGAAAATCACGAGAATCTTTCTCTCGGATCTTATCTGCACTTCGAGAGATTCTCGAATCCTCAGGTTCGTGAGTATTATAACGATATGCTTCGTAACGTTGTACGCGGTCTTCGCGTGCCGCTCCACAAGGTGGACAACCTTGATGGCTTAAAGCAGCTTGTGGAACACGGACATCTGACGCATTTGTTTGTCGGTGAGGATGAATACCGTGAGAATTCGAATTATCTGAAAGAACTGTCAGAGTCAATGCAGGTTGTCGTTGTTGCGGACAGTCATTTTGTATTGCCGCGGGAATCCAAGATCGCGATCTTGAAAAAACCGTTCTATTGTTTCCCTGTGATCGACGTGATCAACAAAGGCAAATCCTCCGAAACATCAAAGGACAGTGTGCTCACTTGTCCGGGCGCGCATGCGCTTGTCGTGGATGATGAGCCGCTGAATCTGACTGTGGCTCGAGGTGTATTAAAGCGCTATGACATGATCGTGACGACTGCGGCATCCGGACCCGAGGCCATTGAACTCTATGAGAATCACGCCTATGATATCGTCTTTATGGATCATATGATGCCCGGTATGGACGGTATCGAGGCGGTGAGAAGGATCCGTATGCTGGAGGGAGCCAGCCACAAGGTGACACCCGTTGTGGCGTTGACAGCCAATGCGACCAGTGCCGCAAGAGAGCGTTTTTCCGCCGAGGGCTTCGACGGGTTTTTAAGCAAGCCGATCGAGATCGTTGAGCTTGACCGGGTGTTGAAAAACGTGATCCCGGGTCATTGCGTCTTTACGGAAAAGAAACAAGAGATTGCTGAGGTTTCGGATAAAGAGCCGGATACGGCAAAGAACGATCAGGTCGATCATGACAAGCTCCTTACGGATGTCGGTATCGATATCAAGGCAGGACGTTCCTATTCACAAAATGATGAGGGGCTTTATCGCACGCTTCTGGATCAATTTTATGATGACGCCGTACTAAAACAGAGGAAACTGGGAGAATATCTCGTCAAAGAGGACTATCATAACTATGAGATCCTGATCCATGCATTAAAGAGTACCTCCAAGCTGATCGGAGCCGAAGAGCTTTCCGCGCGGGCGCTTTCGCTCGAACGCGCCGCAAAGCAGGGAGACGGAGCATTCATCAGAGACAATCATGACAGGATGATTGCTCTTTTATCCGACACAGCGGCTGTGATCGGCGTTGTTTTGAATAAGTCGGACGATACCGCGGAGGCGGAGGATGAGAATGAGGAGATCTTTTTCTTTTCCGCGGAAGGAGGTGAGCAGTCATGACACCGAAAAAAATCCGCGCCTATTTGCAGGATGATAAAAATGATATTTCCGATCGATTGTTTTTGCTGCTTGCCTGCGTTGCGCTGCTCGGACTGGCTTCGACTGTTGTCGGAAGCTTGATTATCGGAGAGGATATCATCGCGGTGATATTCCTCGTGGTCAGCTTCTTCGTATTTTTCCTGATCCTTTTGATCGGACTAAAGACGAATCACATGCGTGCTGCGGCTAATGTGGTTTCTTTTGTATTGGTCTTCGGCTTGTTGCCGATCACCTTTTTTACCAGCGGCGGTGTATACGGAGGAACTCCGCTATGGTTTTTGTTTGATGCGCTGTTTATCGGTTTGATCTTAAACGGAAAATCTCGCGTGTTCTTTTATGTGTGCTTTGTAATTGTCACTATAGTGTGCTGGTATGTGGAATACACGCACCCCGAGAGTGTGATCGCGCATACGGAAGATGCGGTCTATGCGGATTCTTTTGCGAGCTTGATGCTTGTAACGGTGATCATGACGGTTCTGATCAATTATCAGAACCGGACCTTCCGGGAAGAAACGGTCAATTCCGAAAAGCAGAGAAAGAAGATCGAGGAGTTGAATGCCTCTCAGAATCGCTTCTTTTCAAGCATGAGCCATGAGATCCGCACCCCCATCAATACGATCATCGGATTAAACGAGATGATCCTGCGTGAGGCTGTGTCGGAGGAGGTCTGCGAGGATGCGGAGAAAATTCAGGCAGCAAGCAAGATGCTCCTGCAGCTTATCAACGATATCCTCGATATGTCCAAATTCGAGTCCGGACAGATGACCATCTCGCCGTCCCCTTACGATACTGCGGATATGGTCACCGAGCTTCTCGGTATGTTCTGGATCCGCGCGCGGGAAAAGAATCTGGAATTCCACGTGAACGTATCTCCGGAAATACCGGAGACATTGGTCGGAGATGAGGTCCGGATCAAGCAGATGCTGATCAATCTGATCAATAACGCGATCAAATATACAAAGGAAGGTTCCGTCACGTTTTCCGTCGAGTGCGAGCATAAGGGTGATGATGAATATAATATCATTTATTCCGTTACCGATACGGGAATCGGAATCAAGAGAGAGAACATTCCCTATCTGTTTAACGCCTTCAAGCGTGTGGATGAAGATAAGAACAAATATATCGAAGGTACGGGGCTCGGGCTTTCCATCGTGAAGCAGTTTGCGGATCTGATGGGCGGAAAGATCACCGTGAACAGCGTCTACACCAAGGGGACAACCTTTGTCGTGGAACTGCCGCAGAAACGCTATGGCGTGAAAAAGATCGGTAATTTTGAGGCCGAGAAACGACATGAGCTTTCGGTCCGTACAGAGTACCATCAAAGCTTTGAAGCGCCGCAGGCGCAGGTGCTCGTCGTGGATGATACGCCGGCCAATCTGCTCGTTGTGAGCAAGCTGCTCCGCGAGACGAAGGTGAATATCACAACGGTCGAGAGCGGAGCAGCAGCGCTTGAAAAGACGCTGAAGCAGGAGTTCCACCTGATCCTGATGGATCATATGATGCCCGAGATGGACGGAATCCAGTGTATGCACAGGATCCGGGATCAGATAGGAGGTTTGTCAAGACAGGCGAAGATCGTGGCCCTGACTGCGAATGCGGACAGGGATAACCAGCAGCTGTACAGGAGAGAACGTTTTGACGGTTATCTCGTAAAACCGATCTCCGGGGAGATTTTAGAGCGCGAGCTTGTCCGCCTTCTTCCGAAAGAGCTGGTAACACTGAAATCCTTTGAGAGCGACATCATGCAGGAGAGTGTTGCCTGGATCGATGCATATCATAAAAAGGATGCAATCTCCATCTCGACGGAGACGGTAGCGGATCTTCCGCAGGAACTGATCGAGCTCTACAATCTCTCGATATCGCCGATCACCGTGATGACTAAAGAGGGAACCTTCCGCGATCTGAAAGATGTAAACTCCTCCGGGATGCTTTCCTATATGAAGAACGGGGGTACAAATGTTGATATTCGCGAGGTGGCGGTAGGTGTTCTTGAAAACTCATTTGCCGAACAGTTAAAGCATGCGAACAACGTGATCCATATCAGCACGTCCTCGAGGGTGCCGCATTCCAGCTACGAGAATGCGATGGAGGCGGCGAGAGCCTTCGACAATGTGACGGTTGTGGATTCCGGTACGCTTTCCGGCGGTCAGGGATTGCTTGTACTCGAGGCATCCAGACTTGCGAAGGAGGGCTGCAGTCCCGAGGAGGTTGTGCGCCGTCTGGAAAAAATGAAGCAGAGACTTAAATGCAGCTTTACCGTAGAGAATCTGGATTATCTGGCGGCCATGGGTCAGGTGAGTCCGAGAGTTGCCAGAGTGCTGGATGCATTTATGATCCGCCCGGTGGTGCGCCTTCGAAAAGGTGTGATGAAGGTCGGTCAGGTCTTTGTCGGATCCCGGGAGCATGCGTTATCCCGATATATCAAAACGGAGTTTTTCAGAAATAAACAGATCGATAAGCGGCTCCTGTTTGTAAACTATGCGGGTGTATCCGAGAAGGAGCTTGAGTGGATCAGGCAAAGGATCGAGAAAAAGATCAAATTTGACAGGATCATCTTCCAGGAATGCTCGGCGGCGATTTCCGTCAATTCGGGTCCCGGAACGATCGGATTCTTTTATCAAACATTAGAAAAATCATAAGAGGTTTTGAATATGCATAAGGAATTTTTGATGGGGAATGAGGCTATTGCGCTCGGAGCACTCGCTGCCGGCGTCAATTTGGTGTGCGGTTACCCCGGAACACCCTCCACCGAAGTGCTGGAGACCGTTGCAAAAAGGCGTACGGAAGGCACTTATGTGGAATGGTCCGTGAATGAGAAGTGTGCCATGGAGGTGGCTGCGGGTGCAGCCTATGCGGGCGCAAGAACGCTGGTCACCATGAAGCAGGTGGGACTAAACGTGGCTTCCGACCCGCTGATGAGTCTGGAATATGTGGGAGTGAAGGGCGGTATGGTGATCCTGGTCGCAGATGATCCGGGACCGATCTCGTCGCAGACAGAGCAGGATACCAGATGCTTTGCGGCGTTTTCCAAGCTTCCCTGCTTTGATCCGTCCTCAGGCGAGGAGGCATACCGGATGGTACAGGAGGCATTTGAGCTTTCGGAAAAGTATAAAACGCCGGTGTTTCTGCGACCGACAACACGGGTATGCCACGGCTATGCGGATGTTGAGGTCAAGGATGAGTCCGAGTATTCAGAGCATAAAGCCGAGGGCTTTGTGAAGGACAGTAAGCGCTGGGTCATTTTTCCGAAGCTTTCCTATCAGGCCCATATCAACATCGAAGCAAGAAACGAATCGCTGTCAAAAGTGTTTTCGTCTAATGAGTTAAACGTTTTAACCGCCGGGGCGGACAATATGCCTCAAGAGGTCGGGATCGCCGCGGGCGGTATCAGCTATACCTATGTGAAGGAAGCGGAAAAGAAGATCGGTCAGCTTAGAACCTTCAAGGTGTCCACGCCGTTTCCGTTTCCGGAGGAAAAGGCTGTCGAGTTTCTGACCGGCCTTTCCAAGGTGCTTGTGTTTGAGGAGCTTGATCCCGTGATCGAGCGTGCGCTGATCTATGTGGCCGGAAAATACGAGCTTCCCGTAAAGATCTACGGAAAGCTGACACATCACGTACAAAACTCCGGTGAGAATACGAGAGATTCCGTATTAAGTGCCATGCGCGAATTTGTCGAAGGAAAAACGACGGAGGAGGGGACCGATAAAACCGCGCCTCCGGAGCTTCCCGTGCGTCCGCCTGTGCTCTGTGCGGGATGCCCGCATCGTGCTTCTTTCTATGCGGTAAAACAGGCCATGAAGGGTAAGAAAACTATTTTCTGCGGTGATATCGGTTGTTACACCCTGGGCAATGCAATGCCGCTCGACATGGTGGATACCTGCCTTTGTATGGGAGCGGGACTCGGGATCGCGCAGGGCGTATTCCGGACGGAGCCGGATACCTCCTGCTTTGCCTTTGTGGGGGATTCCACCTTCTTTGCCTCGGCAATCCCCGGTGTCGTGAATGCCGTGTATAACCGCGCTGAGATGACGCTGATCGTATTGGACAATTCCACCACGGCCATGACGGGGCATCAGCCGCATCCCGGAACCGGTCAGGTGATGATGGGCGTGAAGGATCCGGCGACCTACTCGGATGTCACTTCCTGTGTGGATATAGAGCAGGTGCTGAAGGGTATCGGCGTTACGGTGGTAGAGACCGTCAATCCCTTGGAACTTGAAACGGCTGTAGAGACCGTGAAGCGAGTTTCGGATAAGCCCGGTGTCAAGGCAATCATTTTCCGCTCGCCGTGTATCGCGCTTAAGGGTGCGGTAAAGCCCGGGAATCATGTGACGGTAGACGAGGATACCTGCATCGGCTGCGGGAAGTGTATCCGTGAGATCGGTTGTCCCGCGCTTTATATGGATCAGGAAAAGAAAAAGGTATGCGTGGATACGTCCCTTTGCACCGGCTGCGGATTATGTAAGTCCCTTTGTCCGGTAAATGCGATCGGAGGTGCTGCACGATGAATAAAAATATCATATTGACCGGCGTGGGCGGACAGGGCACCGTCCTCGCTTCGAAATTACTCGCGGCTGCCGCCATGAAAAAGGGGCTCCGTGTCATGAGTGCCGAGACTATCGGCATGGCTCAGCGTGGCGGAAGTGTTTTTTCGCATTTAAGGATCGGGGATGAGATCGAGTCACCCATGATCGCACAGGGCGAGGCGGATGTGATCCTAGGCTTTGAGCCGGGTGAGACCGTGCGTATGCTGCCGTATCTGAAAAAAGGCGGACTGGTCGTGGTTTCCAACCGTGCGGTAATGCCGGTCACGGCATCGCTTGCCGGAAGTGATTACAATGCTGCGTCCATGCTCGATTATCTGTCCGAGCAGGTGGAAAACCTCAAGGTGATCGATACGGACCGGGCGATTGAAGACTTGGGATCAGCCAAGGTCATGAATGTGCTGCTGCTCGGTGCGGCCGTTGCAAGCGGTGTTTTAGGCATCACGACCGATGAGATCATGGATGCGATCAAGACGCGCCTGCCCGAAAAGCTTTGGGAGCTGAATCGGCGTGCGCTTGAGTATACGGAAAGCCTGTCATCCTGAGGCGCAGCCGAAGGATCCTGATATAATAATCAAAAATCGGAGGATATTATGAAGATCAACGAAAGACAATTGGAACTGGTTAACGGAAGGATCGCAGCACTGCTCGCTGCGGACAATTTTTACGGAAAGAAGCTGAAAGAAGCCGGTGTATCCCGTGTGGAAAATGCCGAAGATTTCGAGAAGCTGCCCTTCTCGGAAAAGAGCGATCTCAGGGATGCTTATCCTCTCGGTCTGATGACGGTTCCCGAGGAAGAGGTCGTACGTATTCACAGCTCATCGGGTACCACGGGCCTTCCGGTCATCATTCCTTATACAAAAAAGGATGTGGAGGATTGGGCCATCATGTTCAAGCGCTGCTACGAATATGCGGGTATTACCAATAAGGATCGCATCCACATTACGCCGGGCTACGGCCTGTGGACAGCCGGGATCGGTTTCCAGTTCGGCTGTGAGCTCTTGGGTGCCATGGCTATCCCCATGGGCCCGGGCAATACGGACAAGCAGCTGCAGATGATGCAGGATATGGGTTCCACCGTTCTCTGCTCCACATCTTCCTATGCGCTTTTGCTTGCGGAGGAGATCGCAAAGCGCGGTATCAAGGATAAGATCAAACTGAAGAAGGGCGTGATCGGTTCCGAGCGCTGGGGCGAGAAGATGCGCGAACGCATCAAGAACGAGCTTGGCATCGAGCTCTATGATATCTACGGCTTGACCGAGATCTACGGCCCGGGTATCGGCATCAACTGTAAGTACGATACCGGCATGCATTACTGGGATGATTATCTCTATCTCGAGATCGTGGATCCGGTCACCTTAAAGCCGGTAGAAGACGGAGAGATGGGCGAGATCGTGATCACCACCCTCGTGAAGGAGGGAGCGCCTCTGATCCGTTACCGTACGCACGACCTGTCGCGCATCATTCCGGGCGAATGCCCCTGCGGTTCCAAGCATCCGCGTCTCGATGTGATCATGGGACGTACGGATGACATGATGAAGATCAAGGGCGTAAATGTGTTCCCGAGTCAGATCGAAGAGATCTTGAAGACCTTCCCGGAGCTTTCCAGCGAGTATCAGATCCGAATCTCTCACTTAGACGGCAAGGACACCATGCGCATCTACGTAGAGACAAACGGCAGTGTGGATTTCGCACAGCTCTCCAAGGATGTTGCTGCCAGCGTGAAGAGCAAGATCGGCTTTACGCCGCTTGTCAAGGTCGTGGAGGTCGGTGTGCTTCCGCGAAGCGAAAAGAAGTCTAAGCGCGTCATCGACGAGCGCTATGAATAATGAATTTAAACGATGATCTTCAAACCATCAAGGGAATAGGGGAGAAAACGGCGGCAGCGTTTGCAAAGCTGCATATCCATACGGTGAATGAACTGCTGCATACTTATCCGCGGTCGTACCTTACCTACGAGGATCCGATCATGATCGGTGAGGCGCAGGAGGGG
This sequence comes from uncultured Lachnospiraceae bacterium, assembly GCA_902783015.1. Lineage (GTDB taxonomy): Bacteria > Bacillota > Clostridia > Lachnospirales > Lachnospiraceae > Coprococcus_C. The sequence goes on along the minus strand of CACZPL010000036.1, from coordinate 10,412 downwards.
GAGCGCGTGTCCGTGCTTGCGGTCATTAACACCTATGTGGACGTGCGCAAGGTTCGCGGCATGACGATTTCCAACATCGGGATCAGGGATTCCTCCGGGACCATGAAGGTGACCTGGTTTAATCAGCCGTTTTTGAAGAATGTCCTGGCCAAGGGCGACAGCTACGTGTTTGTCGGCACCGTAAAGCTGCGAAACGGCAGCAAGTGTCTGGACCATCCCGAGTATTACAAGCTTGAAAAGTATCGCGAGATGACCACGGAGCTGATGCCTGTTTATCCGCTTACCAAGGGGTTAACAAACAATACCTTTGTCAAGGCGGTTAAGGCGACGCGCGGCATGATCAGTCAGATCGAGGATTACATTCCCGAGGAGATCCGTCAGAGCGAAAAGCTGATGGAGCTTTCGGAGGCTTACGAGAACGTGCATTTTCCGCAAAATGAGACACTTCTTGTAAGTGCCATCCGCAGGATTGCCTTTGATGAGTTTTACAGCTTTTTGTATGACTTAAATAAACTGAAGAACAAGAATATTACGATAGAGAACACCCACAAGGTTGTACAGGGAAGTGCAGTGAACGATTTTGTGAACAGTCTTCCCTACAAGCTCACAAAGGGACAGTGGGAGGCCATCGAGGACATTCTCGCCGACATGGGCGGGGACAGCGTGATGAACCGGCTCGTCCAGGGAGATGTGGGTGCCGGAAAGACCGTTGTGGCCGAGGCTGCACTTCTCGCCGTGGTCAAGGCGGGATATCAGGGTGCCCTGATGGTACCCACGGAGGTACTTGCGAAGCAGCATTTTACCGAGCTTACCAAGATGTTCGATGCCTTCGGTATCCGCGTGGCACTTTTGGTCGGATCTACGCCGGCGAAGGAAAAGCGCGGGATCTACGAGAGGCTTAAAAACGGAGAGATCGATGTGCTTGTGGGCACACATGCGCTGATCGAGGACAAGGTGGAATTTGCGGACCTTGCCTTGGTGATCACGGATGAGCAGCACCGCTTCGGTGTGAGTCAGCGTGAACGGCTCCGCTCGAAGGGAACCTATCCCCACGTGCTGGTGATGAGCGCGACACCCATCCCGCGGACACTCGCCATTATCCTGTATGCGGATCTGGATATATCCGTTATCGCCGAGCTTCCCAAGGGAAGAAAGCCCATCAAGAACTGTGCGGTGGGCACGAACTACCGTGAGACGGCATATAAGTTCCTTGCGGCGCAGGTTTCTGAGGGCAGTCAGTGCTACGTGATCTGTCCCATGGTGCAGGAGAGCGAGACCATGGATCTGACCAATGTGGTGCAGTATACGGAACGGCTCCGTTCCGTACTTCCGCCGAATTGTAAGGTGGAGATGCTTCACGGGCAGATGAAGGCGGAGGAAAAAAATGCCATCATGGAGCGCTTCCTGGCCGGTGAGATCGATGTTCTGGTCTCAACCACGGTGATCGAGGTTGGGATCAACAATCAGAATGCCACGGTCATGATGGTGGAAAATGCCGAGCGCTTCGGCCTGGCGCAGCTGCATCAGTTAAGAGGTCGCGTAGGACGCGGAAAGAAACAGTCCTACTGTATCTTTATCAACGGAAAACCCACGAAGGAATCCATGGACCGATTAAAGGTTTTAGAGGATTCCAACGACGGTTTCTATATAGCAAATGAGGATCTTAAAATGCGCGGGCCCGGAGATTTCTTCGGGATCCGGCAGAGCGGTGAGGCCATCTTTGTCATGGCGGATATCTACAATCATGCGGATATGTTAAAGCTTGCCCAGACGATCCTGTTAAAATACGGAGACACACTGGAACCGCCTGCACTGGTGCATAAGGTGCAGTCGCAGGGGACGGTGTTATGAAAGGAGTATTATTATGTCGCAAACCTATGACTTTGAACCCAAGGGCGTATGCTCGGTAAAGCTGCAGTTTACACTGGATGACGATCAGTGCATCCATGACCTTTCCTTTGTGGGAGGCTGCAACGGAAACCTGAAAGCTATCGGAAGACTGGTGGAGGGGAAGCCCGCACGCGAGATCGCCGATATCCTTGCGGGAAACGATTGTAAGGGCAGGGGTACATCCTGCGCGGATCAGTTGTCCATAGCATTAAACAAAGCACTTGCATTAAAGGAATAAGCATATGAAGGTGAAGATCGGTTATATCAAAGCCTGGCGGCTTGCCGTCTTTCTTGCCATGGTCGGCGGTATCATCTTGTTCGGTCTGGTGTCAACGCTGGCTACGGCGGTTTTCGGCGGCGGTGCTTTCGCGAATGCTGTCGGCGTGCTGGCGCTGCTTGTGGCAATCATTTTGTTCCTTTTGGTGTATGCGGATAAGCTGAGTCTGTTTGAGGGCGAGGCCGAGGCAGCTCTTGATAACGGGAAGCTTCATTATAAGGATAAGAAGCGGGAGTTTGACGTCCCCTTTGAAAAGATACAGCTCTTGAAATTCGAGGATGTGAAGACGACCGAGCCGGGACGCATTTTATTTGCGTACAAGCTTGTGATCAAAACAGAAGACAAGACCTATGAGATCGAATCCGACCGTGCCGGCGGCAGAAAGCCGGAAGAGGTGGATCTGTACAGACTTTATCAGGCGTTGCTGGAGGAAAGATGAGACAATGAACAACGAAGCAAAGACAAGAAAACTATTGATAGCTGTAGCAGCTGTGCTAGCCCTCGTGGTGATCGGCCTCTTGGTTGTGGTGATCCGCGGCAGAAAGAAGGATACAAAGGAAGCGGAGGCAACTACCGCGCAGACCGAAGCGGTCGCAGAGAGTACGACGGCAGAGGAGACAACTGAAGCAGAAAAGACGGAAGAACAAAAGAAGGAAGAAAAGACGACCGAGGCAAAAAAGGCCGAGGAGGGAGATATCACGATCTCCGTGGCCTATACCAACGGCTGGGAGTCGAACGGAAAGCACTGCGGACAGTTTGATGCCAAGGTGTACAACAAGTCCGGCGAGAATCTTTCCGACTGGAGCATCGAGCTCACCGTGCCCGATGGTACCGGGATCGAGAGCAGCTGGAACGGAACCTTCAAGCTTGACAAGACCAAGCTTACCATCACCGCGGTGGACTATAATAAGGAGATCGCTGCCGGCGGAACCCTGGGCGATATCGGCTTCATCTTAAACAGCGGCTCTGAGGAAGAGTTGAAGGAGATCGCTAAAAGCGCCAAGGTACTGATCGCCGGGAAGGCGTATACTGCTTCATCCGGCAGTACATCTTCGGATAAGAAAGAAAAGTCCGACGAGAAGAAGACCGAAGAAAAAAAGACCACGGAGGCCGCAAAGGAAAAGCCGGCGGCGGAAAGCGGAACACCGCTTGAAAACCACGGAGCACTTTCGGTCAAGGGCACGGATATCGTTGATAAAAACGGAAAGAAGTTTCAGTTAAAGGGTGTTTCCACCCACGGGCTTGCATGGTTCCCCGACTATGTGAACAAGGATGCCTTTACAACCTTCCGGGATGACTGGGATGTGAATCTGGTGCGCCTTGCCATGTACACGGACGAGGGCGGCGGCTACTGTACCGACGGAGACAAGGAGAAGATGAAGAGCCTTGTGTCTAAAGGCGTAGACATTGCGACGGAGCTTGGGATGTATGTGATCATTGACTGGCACATCCTGCACGATCTGACTCCGCAGAAGTATAAGGCCGAGGCACTGGATTTCTTTGAGGAGATGTCCGGCAAATACAAGGATTATGACAATGTGATCTACGAGATCTGCAACGAGCCGAACGGCGGTACGAGCTGGTCGGAGGTGAAGTCCTACGCTGAGGAGGTGATCCCGGTGATCCGCGCAAACGATAAGGACGCGATCATCATTATCGGCACACCTACCTGGTCCCAGGATGTGGATATCGCAGCCGGGGATCCCGTGAAGGGAGATAATCTGATGTACGCGGTGCATTTCTATGCATCCACCCACAAGGATGATATCAGAAACAAGGTGAAGACGGCGCATGACAAGGGTCTTCCGATCTTCGTGAGTGAGTTTTCGCTCTGCGAGGCATCGGGCGACGGTGCGATCAACTACGACGAGACCGAGAAATGGTTTGATCTGATCTCGGAACTCAATCTGTCTTACGCAACCTGGAATATTTCAAACAAGAACGAGACATCGTCACTGATCTCGGCATCCTGCAGCAAGACCTCCGGCTGGTCCGAGGATGAGCTGTCCGAGGCCGGAAAGTGGCTGAGAAACTATATGAGGGAACACTGATATGAGAGTAATTGCCGGCAGGGCGAGGAGTATGCCCTTAAAAACACCGTATGGGTATGACACCCGTCCCACAACGGACAGGATCAAGGAAACCCTGTTTAATATGTTAAACCCGTACATTCCGGAGGCTGATTTTTTAGATCTCTTTGCGGGAAGCGGACAGATCGGGATCGAGGCCCTCTCAAGGGGTGCGCGATCTGCCACCTTTGTGGAGCGGGAACAGCGTGCTATGCGCTGTATCGAAGATAATGTGGAATTTACCAAGTTCAAGGAACAGTCAAGGATCGTGAGAAATGATGTGCTGTCCTTCGTATCGGGACTTTCCGAGGTCCCCTATGATCTGATCTTTATGGATCCGCCCTACGGGGAGGGACTGGAGCGACGCGTGCTGGAGATCTTGTCGACAAAGAAGTTTGTGTATGACACGCTCCTTGTGATCGAGGCGGATACGCGCACGGATTTTGATTATATCGATTCCCTGGGCTTTCGTATGAAGAAAGCTAAGGTTTATAAGACAAATCAGCATGTATTCATAGAAAGGACAAAGGACGATGAGTGAGAGACATGCAGTTTACGCGGGATCGTTTGACCCGTTTACCGTGGGACATTTGGATATTGTGAGAAAGGCTTCCCGTATTTTCGATTCCGTGACGGTGCTGATCGGAAAGAACTCCGAGAAGAAGAGAAGCTTTCCGGCCGAGGACATGCGGGATGCTATCGAAAAGGTGCTCTCCTTTGAGAAGCTTGACAACTGCAAGGTTGTGGTCGACGAGGGCATCGTAGCGGATTACTGTAAGGAACACGGGATCTCCTTTGTGGTCAGAGGCCTTCGGAACAACATGGACTACAACTACGAGGAGAACATCGCAAAGATCATAGAGCTGATCAACCCCGAGCTCGAATGTGTGTATCTTCGTGCAAATAATGAAGCGATCTCATCATCCATGGTGAAGGAGCTTTTGCTCTACGGAAAGGATATTTCGGATTTTGTTCCCATCGCCGTAAAGGGAAAAATACGGGAAATCCGCGAAAAATAAAAACAGGGCTTGAATAATTGCAAAGTATTCTGTATAATATACCGTGATTTTCAAAGAGTAACTATGTTTTAATGTTTATAGAAGCGCACAGGAGGATGCGAATCATGGGTAAAAAGGGCATTGAGGATATGATAGACGAGATTGAGATCTTTGTGGAGAACTGTAAGTATCAGCCGCTGTCTCAATCCAAGATCGTAGTTGTGAAGGACGAGCTCTTAAATATGCTCGGAGAGTTAAAATTAAGACTTCCGACCGAGATAGAGAGAAGTAACAAGATCATGCGTAACAAGGACCTGATCCTTGCGGAAGCGCGTACCAGATCCGATGCGATCATCACGGAGTCCGTGAACGAGGCAAACCGTATGATCGATCAGCATGAGATCACAAGACTTGCAAATATCCGTTCAGAGGAGATCCTGGAGATGGCAAGAAGCCAGGCACAGCAGATCGTGGATCAGGCTTCCGATGAGGCAAACGAGATCCGCCTCGGCGCTATGTATTACACCAAGGATAAGCTCACCGAGATGCGTGACATCTTTACCAAGGTGCACGACATGGAAAAGGAAAACTACAGAACCTTGATCGAGTCTCTCGAGAACGATACCTACGTGGTAGAGACAAACATGAGCGAGATGGAAGCAAACATCAACATGTTCACCGCGCAGACCAATATGTCGTTTACGAATGATCCGGATGCTGTACCGGCTGACAGTGCATTCGATGACATGGGTACGGATACCGCGTTTGCGGCAAGCCAGCCGCAGCCGAATAGCATTGCCGAGAAGTCCGAGGTTTTGGATGACGTCTTCGGCGATGATGATGAGGAGGATATCCCCACCAGCCAGTCTTCGGCCTTTGCTGAGGATGATGAGGACGATGACGAATTCGATGATTTCTTAGATGAATAGAACATTAAAAAAGCGGCTTTAAGGCCGCTTTTTTATTTATACGACGGGATACTTAACGGTGAGGTCCGTGGGAAGCTCCGTTTGAAATCTGTTTTTTACGAGGCAGTTGTAGAGTGCGGTTGCCCTGGTGTCAAGCTGCCAGGATAAAAGCGCCGCATCGCTGTGCGCGCAGGAGGAGAGAATCCTTTCCGCGTGCTTTTTTAAATTGATCACCGGGATGCTGCTCGTTTTCCCCGCTTCTTTGATGAGAGAGGATGCGTTTTCACGCAGTGCAAGAATGTTTGCATAAAGGGCATCACCGGCGGATTGCAGGAGGATACGGTCCTCCTTATTATATTGCAGGATCAGATGGATCAGACCGCGGGAAACGGCACTTTCCGTGATCTCCCTGGTGTGGAGCAGGGCGCGCAGTTCATCATAGGTCTTTGCACCGGAAATGTTTTTCAACTTGTTTGCGGTTGCCTCACTGATCCCGTAGATCTCGGAGATATCCGGCTGTAAGAGCAGTGCCTGCTGCAAAAACGGTGTCAGAAGGTCCTCGGTGATCGGTGCGCTTTTTTGGTCGGCGCTTTTCAGCACGTCAAAAACCGGTTCCGGGATCATGGCCTTGATGCCTGACGAGTTTTTACATTTTATATATTCCGCTCGAACCGCGGTCGCGGATGCAAGCGCCGCATTTGTCTCGGTACTCTTATAATCGCTGCCTGCTCTCTTGATCATTACGGGGCGAAGCGCGGAGCCGGTCCTCTTTATCGCGGTCAGATATTCGATGGCAAGAATGTTGTTTGGAGAGGATAAAAGCTCGTGCAGCTTTGTTCTGTCAGCAAGCTTTCCGCAGAAAAAAAGAGCCTCCTCACGTGCCGCCGGAAAAGAGAGACCGGAGGAGAGTGCTTCTTTCAGTTTGGATTGATAGTCGGCGGGTTCATACGTAAGGAAATCCGATATTTTAAGGAGTGTATCCGTATCCTCGGTCTCGGCGCCGAAGCATAAGAAATCCACGCAGGAAAGTGCGTTTAACAGGGAAACCGCGCCCTGCGCAAAATCGAGAGCGCTGCCCGTCGCGTAAGCAAAGGGGAGCTCTATGACGCAGTCAAGACCGGCACGCACTGCGGCTTCCGCACGCGTGTATTTGTTCCACATGGCCGGAATACCGCGTTGTAGGAAGTTGCCGCCCATCACGGAAACGGCAGTATCCGCGCCGGTTATTCTTTTAGCCTCTTGCAGCAAATAGTCGTGCCCCTTTGTATAGGGATTGTATTCGGCGATGATCGCAAGCACGGACATTTACTTATCCTCCGGGATGTATCTGTAGTAATCATAGTCTGTGATGCCGTTTGCGGCGATGTATTTGTTTGCGACATAAGACTGCCAATAGCTTAAAGTGGCACCGTCCACATCGGTTTCGTAGCCGTTATGGGTGGTGCGGCCGTTTGCCGCATTGTAGGCAAATTCATCCGTGATAAAGCTCTGGTCGGGAAAGAATACAAGGCCCGGGCTGTCGGACAGAATGTCCTGACCGGTGATGAGCCTTGAGTCGTAGGGAAGTCCCATCAGGTTTAGGACCGTGGGAAGAATATCCAGACTTGAGCAGGGTTTCTTAACCGTGACGGATTCCTCCATGGCACCGGAGAAGATGATGAGCGAGCTCTTGTATGTAGCAAAGTCAGAGCTAAGATCGTGACCGGCCAGTTCATCCAGGCAATCCAAGTCGTTGTAGGGGACATGGTCGGCACTCAAAATGATCACGGTCTTATCGTAGAGATTGTTCATTTTAAGCTCGCTGATCAGCTCGGACATAGCGAGCTCCAGCTCGTACTGGCATGCGATATAGGCCTTTGTTTTTTCACTGTAGTTTAAGTTTTCCACCAGATCCCTGTGTTTGGAGGACATGGCATTGCCGCCGAAGTTGTACTCCACATGTCCGCTCACGGTGAGATAGTAGAGGTGGAAGGGCTGCTTCTTGCTGTATTTCTCAAAGGTATCCTCGATCATGACGAGATCGGACTGGGGCCAGGGCACATTGCCGTACTCGTTGGTCTGTGCGTCGAGTCCGGTGCCGTTTGCGATCCAGTCGTAGCCGAGCAGCGGATGAGATATATTTCTGTCGTAGTAGGTAGCGTCGTTATTGTGGAAACCGTAGGAGGTATAGCCGCGGTTGTTCAGCAGATTTGCCAGCGTAAAACGCATGGTGTTTCCGTTCCTTCCTGAATACGACATGGAGAGATAGCCGCCGTTACGCGGCGGATTGCCGGTCAGATTTGCGTATTCTCCACCGAGGGTAGAGCCGTACCAGATCGGGGTGTAGAAGTTCGTAAAATTAAAGCCCTCGGTAGCCATGCGCTTTAAGGTGGGGAACATCCCGGTCTTTAAGAGATAACCGGAAAAGCCCTCGGCCGTGATCCAGATCACGTTATAGCCCTCAAACATACCGGTGTATTCGTTCTTGTTTGTCGGGCTTAAGGTCTTGAAATACTCGGAGAGGTTTGCGACACCGTCGCCGCCTTCCTCCGAGATCTTTGCAAAATCGAGATCGAGTACGTTCGGAGATGTGTCGATCTCCACAACCTCTTCCGTGGTCGCGTCGGTTGCGGAGGCACGTCTTGCCATTTCCAAAGCGGCATCCGTTGCCGAGGAGGTTTTGGGTCTTGATGCCTCGGTTGTTGCGGCCTCCTCCGTGGTCACATTTGCGAAGGTCAGCTCCGAGCCGTTGTTCTTCTTGGTGATGCCGGCACGGATATCCACGAAAAAGGTCTCGAACACGCCGAGTTTTTCAACCGCCATGTCAACGGAGGGGTAGTTCTTATATACATTGTAGGCCGAAAATGCATCCTGCTTCTCCGTATGGACCGCAAGGATAAAGGTCGGATAGAGCACAACAAAGGCAAGCAACTGCACGATGCTGATGATCATCGGGGAGCGCCTGATATTTAAGAACTTCCATATGATGAAGATTCCGAGTACGGCGGGCAGCACAAAAAACAGGATCAGCAGAGGATGCGCCTTGATGTTTGTCCATACGGTGGCGCGGTTGTCTGCGGCCTGGTTTGCGTACTGCAGCGTGCCCATCAGGCTGATGTAGTTTTGAAATACCGCGTGGTAGATCATCTGTGTGATGAACAGAAGCGTGATCAAAACGGAAAACACCGTAGCGACGATCCGACCGCCCGTACCGCCGAAAAGACCGCACAAAAATGACGGTATAAAGGAAAGCAAAAGCGAAAAACCGAGGATGCGCAGCGTGTTGCCCTCGAACAGCTTAAAATGTGTCCCGTGGAATACGAGTTCATAAAACGTGAGATAAACAAAAAAATAGAGATTATAAAAAAGCGGTGAACGCTCCGGCTTGTCCGCGCCGATCAGCGGGATCCCGCCGCCGTTATTTTTCTTGATCTTAAACATGATTTCTTCCTCCGACTTCTTTCGTATTTATAGTATAAAATGGACCATTTGTCAATGTGGGAAAGGAAAATGCTCCAATCTGTAGCTTTACAAGAAAATATCGGTGGAGTAAAATAAAAACGTCCCGAAAACATTTCGAACATATTTTCGAAAAACGATTGACAAAGGAACGGATATATAGTAAGATGTGAAGCATGAATCAAACATACGTTTTGAAGGTTTGAACAGGAGGAGAAACTAAAATGGCAAACGAAGAAAAGATCAAGGCACTCGATGCGGCGCTTGCGCAGATTGAAAAGCAGTTCGGAAAGGGCTCCGTCATGAAGCTCGGCGACAGCTCCGCTAATATGAATATAGAAGTTGTTCCAACAGGCTCCTTAAGCCTGGACCTGGCTCTGGGACTCGGCGGTATGCCGCGCGGCAGAGTCGTGGAGATCTACGGACCGGAGTCAAGCGGTAAGACGACCGTTGCACTCCATGTTGTGGCAGAGGTACAGAAGCAGGGCGGTATCGCCGGCTTCATCGATGCCGAGCATGCTTTGGATCCCGTTTATGCGAAGAATATCGGCGTGGATATCGACAACTTATACATTTCTCAGCCGGACAACGGTGAGCAGGCTTTGGAGATCACCGAGACCATGGTGCGTTCCGGTGCCGTGGATGTGATCATCGTGGACTCCGTGGCAGCGCTTGTTCCGAAGGCGGAGATCGACGGCGAGATGGGAGACCAGCAGGTCGGCCTGCACGCACGCCTCATGTCAAAGGCACTCCGAAAGCTTACGGGTATCATCAGCAAATCGAATTGCGTAGTCATATTTATCAACCAGCTTCGTGAAAAAGTCGGTGTCAT
>CACZPL010000035.1 GCA_902783015.1 uncultured Lachnospiraceae bacterium | reverse complement strand
TTATAAAAAAATGCAAGTTACCTCGTACACAATCCGAGCTATGATGAAATCGGACTATGTAAAAGGCGGCAATGTACCGCCGGAAACAATGAAAGCGTTTTCCAAAAAATACTACTTCCTGGCTGCCATGATGTCTTTTTCCAGCGGAATGACAGCTCATATTTTAAAAAACAGTATGTCGATGAAGGATAAAGGCACTTTTGAACAGCCATTTGTTGATATAAACAAATCGGATGCGCTCCCGGAACAGTATAAAAAACAAAAAGACTCTCTCAAGAAAGAGTTCGGGTTTACAGATGATTGACAGAAAGGAGTCATATGATGAAGGAATCGATCTATACACTAAATAAGGATAATGTCCATATGTTCAGGCTCCTGTTCCCGGAAGATATTGTAAGCTTCTTTGGCGATGATAAGGTTGGCTTCGGCGTGATGTGTGACGATACGCCCGCAGCCTTGCTGCTTGCTTCCTTTACGGATGATGTACTCTGGCTTGACTGGCTCTACGTAAAGGAAGAATACAGAGGAACCGGAGTATCCATCCGCCTGTTAAATGCATTTTACAAGAATATGTCGGGGCTTGTTAGCGATAACATAGTATACACGGCTTGTGAGAATCCGGAGGTACAGTATGTACTCACTAAGACCGGCTTTGAATTTGACAGTGAGGCTGCGCAGTTTACCTTCCGTTCCACGCTTTCCGGGTTGAATTCCGTCCCGGAACATAAACCCGACAAAGCGGTTACACTTTTGAATAAGCTGGATCAGGCCGCTTTGGCCAATCTGAATCGGGAGATCGTAAACAGCGGGGTCCTCGGTGTAGCGCTTCCGGTTGATCCCGCGGACTATATGCGGGAGTCTCTGGTTTATACCGATGGAGACAAGATCAAGGCTATGCTTTTATTAAAGGAGCATGGTGATGTGATCGATGTGGCGTACGCCTGGGTTGCCGGCGGAGAAGAAAAAGCGCTGATCCATCTGATCTCGGCGGCTAAGGTTCTGCTTCAGAATACACATTCAGAGGATACCGAGATTTCCATGACCACCTTGAATGAAGCCTCTAAAAAGCTTGCATCCCATCTGTTCCCGAAATCGGAATGTACGCAGATTTTTAAGGGCAGCATGAGTCTGATGGGATTTTAGTTAAATGAAATCAAATCCTATGAATCAAAAAAAGAAGAATCTGATCATCCTGACAGGGCCCACCGCCGTCGGTAAGACCGCACTTTCCATCGGTCTTGCAAAGGCGGTGGGAGGCGAGATCATATCGGCGGATTCCATTCAGGTATATAAACACATGGATATCGGTTCCGCAAAGATCACGCGTGAGGAGATGGACGGCGTGCCGCATCATTTGATCGATATCCTTCCGCCTACGGAGCCCTTTAATATCGTGAGATTCAAGGAGCTCTGTGAGGAGGCGATGGATGGGATCTATGCCCGCGGCCGACTGCCGGTCATCACGGGCGGAACAGGGTTTTATATCCAGGCCGTATTAAACGATATCACCTTCGCCGAGGAGGAGGATGACGGCTTTCGGGCAGAGCTTGAAATTCTGGCAGAAGAAAAGGGGTCTGCCTTTTTGTATGAGATGCTGAAGGAGACCGATCCCGCGTCCTGCGAGATCATACACCAAAACAACTTGCGACGTGTCATCCGGGCGTTGGAGTATCATCACAAGACAGGAGAGAAGATCTCCGAGGCAAACGCCAGAGAACGGGAGAAGGAGAGTGCCTACAACAGTGCTTACTTTGTCCTCACCATGGATCGTGCCAAGCTTTATCAAAGGATTGAGCAGCGCATTGACGAGATGCTTTCTCAGGGACTTGTTGATGAGGTGAAACGTCTGATAGATGAGGATCATGTGACCGCGGAGATGACATCCATGCAGGGTCTTGGCTATAAGGAGATCTATGCTTACTTAAAAGGCGAGATGACCTATGAAGAGGCTGTCTATACATTAAAGCGGGATACGCGGCATTTTGCCAAACGACAGCTCACGTGGTTCAAGCGCGAACGCGATGTGATCTGGGTTGATAAGGATACGTTTTCATCGGAGGATGCGATCCTGGATTATATGATCAAAATACTTCACGATAAAAATATTATGTAAATTAAATTGAGAATTAATTAACAATAACAGAATTATGTAAACATGAGGATCAAATGAACACATTAAAAGACTATTACCTGAATCTGGGGATTGACGAAAGAGTCTATGACCTGGGTGAATCCATCGAAGAAAACTTAAGAGAACGCTTTGAGGCCATCGACCGCGTTGCGGAGTACAATCAGATCAAGGTGCTTTCCGCCATGCAAAAGGCAGGCTTTGCGGAGGCGCACCTGTCGGGTACCACGGGCTACGGTTACAACGACAGCGGAAGAGAAGCTTTGGAACAGATCTATGCTGAGGTCTTTCATACAGAGGATGCGCTGGTAAGACAGCAGATCACCTGCGGCACCCACGCGCTTTCCGTTGCGCTTTCCGCAGTCCTTCGTCCCGGGGATGAGATCCTTTCTCCTGTGGGAAAGGTCTATGACACCTTGGAGGGTGTGATCGGTGTCCGGGAGGAAAAGGGTTCTCTTGCCGAATTCGGTATCGCTTTTAAACAGGTCGACTTGCTTGAGGACGGAAGCTTTGACCTTGAAGCGATCAAGAATGCGGTTAACGAAAAGACAAAATTGATCGAGATCCAGCGCTCCAAGGGCTATGACACCCGGCACACCTTGTCCTGTAAGGAGATCGGGGAGCTGATCACCTTTGTAAAAAGCGTTAAACCCGATGTGATCTGTATGGTGGACAACTGCTACGGAGAATTTGTGGAGACGGTGGAGCCTTCGGATCTCGGAGCAGACCTCGTGGTAGGTTCCCTGATCAAGAATCCGGGCGGCGGACTTGCGCCGATCGGCGGTTACATCTGCGGAAAAAGGGATCTGATCGAGCTCTGTGCCATCCGGCTTACGACACCCGGTCTTGCCAAGGAGGTCGGTGCATCTCTCGGCGTGACAAGACAGCTTTCCCAGGGACTGTTTTTGGCTCCTACCGTGACGGCTGCGGCGTTAAAGGGCGCGATCTTTGCCGCAAATCTTTACGAGCATTTCGGTTTCAAGACCGTACCGAACGGGACAGAGGAACGCTTCGATATCATCCAAGCCGTGGAGTTCGGAAAGCCGGAGCTGATAGAGGCTTTCTGTGAGGGCATTCAGGCGGCTGCCCCTGTGGACAGCTTCGTAAAGCCCATCCCCTGGGATATGCCGGGATATGACTGCCCGGTGATCATGGCGGCCGGAGCCTTTGTCTCCGGAGCTTCCATCGAACTCTCCGCCGACGCACCAATGAAGGAGCCCTATGCCGTCTATTTCCAGGGCGGTCTCACATACCCGCATGCTAAGTACGGCATCCTCATGTCCCTGCAAAAAATGGTAGAAAAAGGCCTTCTTGTGTGGTAAACTATGAGCTGACCCGGCTTTAAGGGAAACGGCACAGGGTAAACAATGTCATATTTGATACGAGATCTGGCCGAAAGTGAGCGCCCATATGAAAAGGCGCTTTCTTACGGTGTCGAAACGCTCTCCGACGCAGAGCTTCTTTCTGTTATCATTCGAACGGGAACAAAGAAGATGGGAGCACTTGCCATCGCAAACAGGATCCTTGAGCTACACCCGCTTGAGAAGGGGCTCCTTGGCCTGAATTATCTTTCAAGATCGGATCTGAAAAAGATCCCGGGTATCGGAGATACCAAGGCCACTGAACTATTGTGTGCGATTGAGCTCTCCAAACGGATCAGAGAGCGCAGTTTTTTGGAACGTATCAGCTTTCGCGACGTGCAGACCGTGGGAGAGTATTGCCTGCAAAAGTGCAGGTTCCTTCAAACGGAGCACGTGTTTGTCATGCTGCTTTCTCCGGCGAGTCACCTGATCACGGAGATTTCTTTGACCGAGGGTACTGTGGATGTATCGATTGCCTCGCCGCGGGAAATATTTATTGCAGCCTTAAAATACGAGGCTGCCGGCATCATAGTCTATCATAACCATCCGTCCGGGAATCCGCTTCCGAGTGATGCGGACCTTCGTTTTACGAAGATGCTGGAACAGGCCGGCGCGATGCTCGGCATCAGACTGATCGATCACGTGATCGTCGGAAACAATTCCTACATCAGTCTGCGCGAGAAAGGACATATACTTGAAACTTGATCGTAAAAAGGATATCAGTCCGAAATATTTATTGCTTACTTTCACAATCATCTGCATTGTGCTTCTTTTGTTGTCTTATTTTGCGGGAGACAATCTGGCTTTTATCCGTAAATATACCGCAAAGATCGTGACGCCGTTTCAAAAGGGCGTCAATGAGATCGGTCTCTGGACGGATTCCAAGCTTGAAAACATCAAAAAGATCGAAGAATTGAATGAAGAAAACCGCGCGCTTAAGGAACAGCTTGAACAAAGCCGCAGAGAGGCGACCGTTTATCAGAATCGTCTGCTCGAGCTTGAAAAGCTGCAGAAGCTCTACAAGCTGGATGAGATCTATCCCGAGCTTAATATGACGGCTGCTCACGTGTTTTCAAAAACCTCAAGTTCCTGGTTTTCCGAGTTTTACATCGACAAGGGAAGAAAGGACGGCGTTTTCGAGGGCGCAAATGTGCTCTGCGGAGAAGGACTTTGCGGTATCATCACGAAATGCTATGATGATTATTCGCGGGTGCGCACTCTGATCGATGACAGCTCCAATGTCAGTGCGAAATGCATCCCGTCCTCGGCACTTTGTACGGTGGAGGGAAGTCTGGCTGTCTACAAGGACGGTTTTTTGCGTGTTACCGGTATCGACCGGGCAGCCAAGGTCAGCATCGGAGATAAGGTGGTCACCTCGGATATTTCCGACCGTTACCATCCGGGCCTTTTGATCGGCTATATCACCGAGGTTTCCAACGATACCAACAATCTGACCGTGACCGCGCATATCACGCCGGCCTGCGATTATAACAATATCACGGATGTACTGATCATTACGGAGAAAAAGGCAACCGTACTGGAGGACTAAGCTTGAAACGCTTTATCACACTTGCTGTTTTGATATTCATCAATTTCATTTTGCAATCCACGTTGTTCGGCTTTCATGACATGAACCACATCACGCCGAACCTTCTGCTCATTCTGACCATGTCGTTCGGGTTGATGCGAGGCAGGAAAGAGGGCATGCTTGTGGGCTTTTTCTGTGGCTTTCTGGTGGATGCCATCTTCAGTCCGGTGCTCGGCCCCTTTATGTTTTTGTACATGATACTCGGCTATATGAACGGAGTGTTCCACAAGAATTATGTGGTGGAGGATGTCATGCTTCCGCTTGTGGTCATCATTTTGGATGAACTCTTGTTTAATACGGCGATCTATATCGTCAGCTTTTTGCTGCGCAATCACTTGAATTACGGTGACTACTTCATGGATATCATCTTGCCGGAGACCGTTTATACCACCTTGCTCACGGTTGTGATCTACAAGGTGAACGTGTTTATCAACCGAAAGCTGAAGGAGGAAGCCTAGGCGATCATGTGGCAGACCTTTAAAGAAATCGCACGCTCCGTTTGGGAGATCATACTTGACTATGTTCGGCACCGGTTATTCCCGGTGACCGTTGTTTTTGTGGTGCTTTTTTCCATCCTGATCCACAGGCTCTTTGTACTTCAGATCGTAGAGGGAAAGGAGCATCTCGACAATTTCGTGTATAAATCCGAAAAGACGCTGATGATCGATTCCGTTCGCGGCAAGATACTTGACTGCAACGGTAAGGTGCTTGCCTATAACGAGCTTTCCAACGCGGCCACTTTTTCCAACGATCCGCGTATGGCGGTCGTGGCCGAGGAGCACGATGTGAGCGAAAACGAGATGAAGAATCTCGTCCTTTATGATGCCATCAGTATCCTGGAGCGTTACGGAGACACCCTGACCTATGATTTCCCCATCGAACTCAAAAAGAACGGCACCTATGCCTTTACAACGGAGGGTACAAAGCTCAAGAATTTCTATAAAGATGTGTATGCGGTTCTTGATTACGAGGAGCTTTCGATTGAGCAAAAGAGCGGCGGTGCGGAAGGTGTCATGGCCTATCTTTGTGACGAGACCTTCGAGATCCCGAAGGAATACACCAAGGACATGCGTTTAAAGATCTGCGCCTGCCGTTATAAGCTTTGGATGAACCGCTATCAGCAGTATCTTCCGGTGACCATAGCCTATGATATCAGCGACGAGAGTGCTGCTGCCTTAACCGAGAACAGTGATGTGCTCCCCGGGATCGACGTGATGACCAAATCATTGCGCAGATACAATGATGCAAAATATTTTGCCCATATCATCGGCTATATCGGCGGTATCTCCGAGGAGGAGATGGAGGAGTATAACAGCAAGCTCACGGACGACATGAAGTACAACGGCGCCGAGATGGTCGGCAAGATGGGCATTGAACAATACTGTGAGAGCGACCTTCGCGGAAGCTGCGGCAGTCAGACCATGTATGTGGACAATCTCGGACGTGTGCTCGAGGTGATCGATGAACAGCCGGCTAAGGCAGGCAACAATGTCTACCTGACCATCGATTACGACCTCCAGAAGTATTGCTATGACATGCTGGAAAAGGAGATCGCTGCGATCATCCTGGCAAATCTGGCTCCGGGCAACGTGAGCGCGAAGGAGGAAAATGCGCCCATTCCCATCACGGACGCCTATTTCGGACTGTTCAACAATAATTACATCAGTGTGGAGCAGATGGGCGATGAGGACGCGAGCGCACTTGAAAAAAGTATTTACGATATCGTGACTAAAGAGACCGAAAGCACGTTGAAGCGTATCGAGGATATTCTTATGCGTGAGCATGTTGCCGTGATGTACCTCGATGAGTCCTATCAGGAATATATGCAGTATATCTGTGACATCTTGTCGAGAAACGATATACTGGATCTCTCCAAGCTTGACCATGAAAGCGATGAATATCTTGCGTATATCAATGATCAGGATTCTCTGTATGATTTCCTGCGCTACGCCATCAACAATGAGGCCATCGACATCAAGGCCCTGAATGCGTCGTCTGATTATTATGATAATGATGAGCTGTACAAGCTCTTGGTCGACTATGCGCTCGGTTATCTGCGTACGGATAAGACCTTTGCGAAAATGATCGTACACACCCTGATCGTGGACGGAAACATTACCGGCAACGATGTGGTCAATCTGATCTATCTGCAGAACGTGCTTCCCTCGGACAATGATCCGGAGTATGCGGCTTTCATGGGCGGAGAGCTGGGTGCATACGAGTTTATGAGAAGAAAGCTCGAAAAGCTCGACATCACGCCGGCCATGCTCGACTTAAAGCCCTGTTCGGGCTCCGTGGTCATCACCGATGTGAACACCGGAGATGTCAAGGCGCTCGTTTCCTATCCGGGCTACGATAACAATCGTCTGACCAATGAGGTGGACAGCGACTACTACAACCAGCTGTTGGAGGACAAGACGACACCTATGGTCAATCGTGCCACACAGGTGCAGACAGCCCCGGGATCTACCTTCAAGGTCGTATCCTCCGTGGCGGGCCTGACCGAGGGTGTGATCGATCCGGATACCTATATCAACTGCAGCGGCGAGTTTACGGAGATCGAACCGCCGCCGAAGTGCTGGATCTATCCGTCCGCCCACGGGGCGCTCCCTGTGGCTGCGGCCATTCAGCATTCCTGTAACGTGTTTTTCTATACCGTGGGTTACAGACTGAGTATGACCGAGGATGGCAGATTAAGCGATAACTACGGGTTAAAGCGTTTGAACAAATATGCCGAGATGTTTGGTCTCACGGAACTCTCCGGCGTCGAGATCGACGAGAATAAGCCACAGGTTTCCGATATGGACTCGGTGAGATCCGCCATCGGTCAGGGTCATAATCTTTATGCGCCGGTTCAGCTTTCCAGATATGTGACTACGGTGGCAAATCGCGGTACCTGCTATAACCTCACATTGATCGACCGCGTGACCGATTTTGAGGATAAGCCGGTGCGTGAAAACGAGGCCGAGGTCTTGCACAAGCTCACGGGAATCTCTTCTTCCACCTGGAATGTGGTGCAGGAGGGTATGAGAAACGTGGTCATGCTCGATACGCCGGAGACTGAGATGATCTATCGGATTGATACACCGGCCGCCGGTAAATCCGGAACGGCACAGCAAAACGATGTCTCGCCCGACCACGCGCTCTTTATTTCCTATGCGCCGTATGAAAAACCGGAGGTGAGCGTGACAAGCGTGATCCAGTACGGTTACGCCTCGGGAAATACGAGAGAACTTACCGGATTTATCTACGCTTACATGTATGATCAGCAGAAGCTTGTGGGAGCGGAGATGAAGGCAGATCAGAAGGCGGGTACAGACTAAGGAGTAGATGTATTCATGTTTACGAAATTTAAGCTGCGGGACTATGATTTCAAGCTGTTTGTTTCTGTGCTTGTCATCATGATCTTCGGAACCGTGATGATCAACAGTGCCGACAGCTCCTACACATATAAACAGCGCGTGGGACTTGCCATGGGTATCACAGCCATGCTGGTGGTCTCGGTGATCGATTATCACTTTATCTGTAAATTCTACGTGATGATCTATGCCTTCAATGTGCTGATCATGATCAGCGTGTTGATCTTCGGCGTGAACGTCGGCGGTGCGAAGCGATGGATCATGGTGGGCGGATCGGGCGGTATTCAGTTTCAGCCCTCGGAGTTTTCCAAGATCTGTATGATCATCTTTCTGTCCGCGCTGCTTGCATGGTTTAAGGATAAGGGAATGTTAAACTCCGCGCGCTGTCTGACTATGGTGGCCGTCTCGGTCGGCGTGGAACTCCTTTTGATCTTTGCGGAGCCCGATCTTTCCACCACCATCTGTGTGACGCTCATCCTTGTGTCCATCATCTATGTGGCCGGACTTTCCTATAAGATCATCGGCATCGCTTTGCTGATCTTTGTTCCGGCGGCGGGAAGCTTTCTCTGGTACATCCAGCGGCCGGACCAGAAGCTCCTGAAGGATTACCAGGTCGGACGTATCCTGCAGTTTATCTATCCCGGAAAATACGGGGAGGATATGTCTCAGCAGAACAATTCCATCATGGCGATCGGTTCGGGTATGCTCTCGGGAAAGGGCTTGAAGAGCTCCACCATCGCTACGGTAAAGGATGCAAATTTCATTTCCGAGCAACAGACCGACTTTATTTTTTCCGTGATCGGAGAGGAACTCGGATTTGTCGGCAGTGTACTTGTTATTGCAATTATACTGCTCATAGTGTTACAATGTATAAGGATAGCCAGGCGCGCGCAGGACACGCAGGGAATGCTGATCGCAACCGGGGTAGCATGTCTGATCGGATTTCAATCCTTCATCAACATTGCGGTTGCAACGGGTGTATTTCCCAACACGGGAATTCCGCTTCCCTTTGTGAGCTATGGCCTGTCATCGCTGCTTTCGCTGTCCGTGGGTATGGGGTTACTTTTAAATATCAGTTTACAAAAAACGGGGTGAGTAAAAATTGAACATCGGTCTCATTGCACATGACCAAAAGAAAAAGCTCATGCAGAATTTTTGTATTGCCTATCGCGGCATTCTGTCACATCATGAGCTCTACGCTACCGGTACGACCGGGCGTATGATCGAGGAGGTTACAAATCTGACTGTCCATAAGTTTTTGGCCGGGCACACGGGGGGCGCACAACAACTCGGTTCCATGATCGAGAGCAACACCCTCGACATGATGATCTTTCTTCGTGATCCGATGAACAAGGTACACGAAGCGGACATCAATAATATTTTCATGCTCTGTGATCTTCACAATATTCCGCTTGCCACAAATCTGGCTACGGCGGAGCTCATCGTCAAGGCGCTTGAGCGCGGAGATCTTGACTGGAGAGAGTTGTTTAAGCACTGATGTATATCAAGGATTTTGTATTAAAACTGATCATTATCACCGGTCTTGTGATCGTACTAATGCTGGTGTCGGGCGCGAACGTTCATGTGTCCGCCCCATATTCGCGTGCCGTGGATTTTGATTATTCCGTAAAACGGCTGCAATCCGTCAACACACAGCCGGATCTTCTCGGCGGAGATATCGACACGGTGGTGACAAAGCAGAACACGGAAAGCGCCGAAATGTTTAACGAGTGTCTGTTTGCGCTGCTGATCGGAGAGAGTGACAATCAGGTCTATGTGGCCAAAAATGCGCACAGACGCATGTATCCGGCAAGCCTCACAAAGCTGATGACGGGAATTATCGTGTGTGATCGTATTGAGGCCGGCGTGATCACGTTGGATGATGAGGTCACCTTGACGGATTATTACGACCTGACGGATGAGGGAGTGGGCCCGAGTCCGCTCACCTACGGGGATACCATTTCCGTAAAGGATCTTTTGTATGCCCTTATGATCGAATCAAATAATTATTATGCTTTGATACTGGCTGATTATGTGGCGGGTGATGAAGCTTCCTTCTGTAAGCTGATGAATGAGAAGGCCCATGCCATCGGTGCCACAAATACGCATTTTGCAAATCCGCACGGCTTAGACGATCCGGATCATTATTCCACAGCCTACGACATGTATCTGATCATCAAAGAAGCACATTCTCACGAACTCATGCGCAAGATCGATGAATTCGATAATTATGCCTACACATACACTGATGCGGCGGGTAATGTGATCGATATGGAGGCGGAAGCCACCAACTATTTTGTAAACGGCAATGCACAGCTTCCCGCAGGTGTGAAGCTTTCAACATGGAAGACCGGCACGACTGACGGTGCCGGATATTGTCTTGCATTATATTTTGAGAAAAACGGTAAAAAATATGTATCCGTAGCATCCGTGCTCGAGGATAAGATCGGGCTTTACGATGCAACGGCTCGTCTTTTAAGTATGGTGAATTGACGCGATGGACAACAGGCGTAAGGTGGTAAAAATGAATCGGGATATCACATACAACGCAGCGATCTTCGTGATCGCCGCTGTCTTTTTGTATGTGGCGATCGTCTGTATCATCGCCGCGAGCAAGAAACACATCACCATCTATCAGGTGAGCAAGAGCGATGTCAACAACAATATCATCGTCGATGCTCTCGCTATCCGTGATGAGGTGGTCGTGACAAGCACAAAGTCCGGTTATGCCTGCTATTTTATCCGTGACGGCGAGAAGGTGAAAAAGAACGCAACCGTATGTACCATCGACTCTACGGGCCGCGTGTATACGACTCTGGAGAATAATACCAATTTTGATGAGCTGCTCACCAAGCAGAATTATCAGGATATACGCGCGCTGATCTCTCTTTATAAGACTTCATACAGTGATGCTGCTTTTTACAATGCTTACGGTTTTGAGACAAACATCAATAACAAGGTAATGGAGCTGACGGGAGAGATGATGACCAAGCAGGCGGATGATTCCGGTGTGGCGCTCACATCCGTTTCAGCACCGGAGAGCGGTCTTGTCACCTATTACACCGACGGTTACGAAAATTATGATCCTTCAAAGATCAGCGCCCGGGATTTTGACCGTTCGAAGTATACGAAAACGACCTTGAAATCCGGTGAGGCAACGGCCGCCGGAAGCCCTGTCGCTAAGATTCTGCCGAATGAGGTCTGGCACATCTACGCCCCGCTTTCCAGGGATCAGATCGGAATGCTCGACAACGAAGATCACTATGTGCTCTTTCATCTGGATAATGAAAAGTACAACATTTATATGCCGTTTACCGTGATCGAAGGATCGGACGGTACCTACATCGATATCACGGTGGACAAATTCATGTACAATTTTGTCTCCGAGCGGTTTGTACGCCTGGAGATCCTGCTTGAGAGCGATATCGGCCTGAAAGTACCGAAATCCGCCATTGTGGACAAGGAGATCTACAAGATACCGCTGAACTATTTCATCTCGGCGGAAAACGGCTCGTATTCGGACCACCTCGAGATCCAGTATGTGAAAAAGGACGGATCAAAGGCCACGAAATCCTTAGTGCCTACAGTGTACAGGGAGGACGAAAAATATGCCTACTGTGATCCGAACAATTTCGAACTTACCGACGTGATCATCAACCGTGAGAGCGGACAGGAGATAGCGGTCTCGCTGATGGAGACCTCGAAGCTGCCCGGCGTTTATTCCGCCAATCGCGGTACCGCAGAGTTTCGGACGGTCACCGTAATCAAGGAGGTAGACGAGTTCACGCTGATCAAGGCAAGCGAAATGATCAGCCCATTTGACAATATCGTGCTTGATTCCACACAGGTAAAGGAAAACCAGGTTCTGTATTAAGGAGGAATACCATATTATGCTCTGTGAAAATTATGATGAGGTAAGACATAACATTGATGAGGCTGCAAAACGTGTCGGACGTGATCCGTCCGAGGTCACGCTGATCGCCGTCAGCAAGACAAAGCCGCTTTCCGATATCGAGGAGCTGATCACCCACGGTGTCAGATGCTTCGGAGAGAATAAAGTACAGGAGATGACCGAAAAGTATGAGCACGTCTCAACACCCTGCGACTGGCATCTGATCGGACACCTGCAGACAAACAAGGTGAAGTATATCGTGGACAAGGCAGCGCTCATCCATTCCGTGGACTCCGTGAAGCTGGCGGATGAGATCGAGAAGGAGGCCGTTAAAAAGGGTGTCACGCCCCGTGTTTTGATCGAGATAAACATGGCGGGAGAGGAGTCTAAATTCGGAACGACACCGGAGG